>CAMPIL010000385.1 GCA_946886375.1 uncultured Phycisphaerales bacterium | reverse complement strand
ATGACGTACTGATCGAGAAACTCCTTGATCTGCCGCGGCGCGGGAATCGCGCTGAACAGCGGCCGGGCGCTGGAGACACGGCGGCGTTCCTGCCGGAAGATGTTCTGGCAGAGGTCCGTGCAGTTGGAGCAGATGTAGATGTCGTTGGGGCCTTCGACCATCGGGCCGACTTCGCGTGAAGTCTTGCCGCAGAACGAGCAGGTGGTGACCTTGCGGCCGCGGAATCCGCCGCCGCCGCCTGAGTCGCCGCCGTTGCCGCCACCACCGGAGTTGCCCCCGCCGGATCCGCCGTGGTCGCCGAAACCGCCATCGGAAGCGCGGGCGGGTCCGCGGCGTCCGGTTCCCGGTCCGGCCCCCGTGCCGGTGGTCGAGGCGTTCCGTGGTTGAGGCGTACGCGCGGGATCGTTCTTGTGCAGGCTGGTCATAAGTCCTCTGAAGGGGATTCGCTGGTGATTGAGATTCAAAATTCTATCGGGCCGCGTGCATGTCGTCTAAAGCAGCAATTGAATCTCCCAGGCACAGCGAGATGCGGACGGTGGGTCTGGAGAATGCGGGGCGTCGAAGTATTGATCGGCCCAAGAGCGCCGTTGACAGACATTGTGCCTCATCATTCCCGCAGGTCTAGTGGAACAGGCCAATCAAGATGAAGATTGTGGATGGTTACCGGTCGAAGAGCCGTTGGGGCCCGCATCTTCGGACTTTGCGGGCTGGGTTTTGGGCGATGTGAGGCGTCCGATCATCGCCGCCTTGGCGCTGTTGAACTGCTCATCGGAAAGTTCGCCCCTGGCGTGCAGGTCGCGAAGGTCCTGAAGGGTGAACCCGGCAGCCGAAGATGCGCCGTCGCCCCGCAGCCACCGCCTGATCGCAAAGATGACGACTCCGCCCGCGATCACAACCGCAATCAGCACGATCAGCCACGGCAGGATGTCGCCCAGCAACCGGTTGGGATCACGGACAGGAGCGGCGGCTATCCAGGTGGACACGTCCATTCTGGAAATGGTAGCCCAAGGGTCGGAAGTCCGATTCGCTCAAGATCAAACCGCTTGGACCCGGCGAATCACTTCTTCTTGGAAGTTTTCTTCGCGGGCGCCTCATCCGCATCATCCGACTTGGACTTTGCAGCGGACTTGGATTCGGCCTTGGGCTTCAATTCCTTCTTGGATGAAGCCGACTTGCTCGACGCGGCCTTCTTCTGCTTCTCAGTGTTAAGTTTGTTCCAATCCTCAGCGGAGATCTCGACCTGCTTGGCCTGCTGCACGACGCGGTCGGCGGCCTTCTGGTCGCGGATCATGCGGGCCACTTCGCCCAGCGTGCCGTTCTGTGCCATCTCCGCGCGCAGTTTCTCCGGACGCACGTTTCTCTGCGCGGCAAGCGCGGCGATGCGGCCGTTGACTTCCTGCTCCGACACCTCCACCTTGAAATGCTCGCCCAGTCGGTGCAGCAGGAAGAACCGCTTCAACCGCTTGCGCGCCTGGACTTCCGTATCGGCTCGCGCCTCGGCCAGACGCTCTTCGACTTCTTCCGCCGGCATGCCGCGATAGAGCAGTTCGAGACGGTGCTGTTCAAGTTGACGGGCGGTCTGGTTGGCGGTGACCTTCTCGGGCAGTTCGAAATCGACGGTCTCCGAGAGTTGGTCGATCACCTGATCGCGCATTGCCGAGGCCTGCTCTTCATCGCGGCGGTGCTCCAGCGCGATGCCGATCTGCTCGTTGAGAATCTCTGTATTGGCCAGGCCGAAATGCTCTGCGACCTTCTCGGGCGTGGCGGGCGTGATTCGCTCTGCCATGCGGATTTCAAACGTGATGTGCAGTTTCGCGCCGCGAATGTCCTCGCGCTCGTGTAGTTCCGGAGCGACCGTGTCAATCGTGATGGTGTCGCCCACGCGCTTGTCCTTGAGCATGTCGTGCAGGCCGTCGATCATCAGGCCCAGCACCTGTCCGCGTCCGCCCTCGTCCTTACCGGGCATGATGAGGAGCACATCGTTGGCGCGGAAAAACGGCTCTGCTTCATCGTTCTTGGTCGCGGTGGCGTAGCCGCCGATGCGGTCGCCTTCCTTGAAGTCCTTGTCGAATTTCTCGGGTGTGCCTTGCGTCAACTGCAGGCGCTTGAGTTCATCCTGGATCAACTTGGGCGTGATCTCAAGCATGGGCTTGTTCACTTCCAAGCCGTCAAGCGATGGAAGTTCAAACGTCGGCGCGACCTCCACTTCGAGGGTGAAGGTGAACGGCTTGCCAGGTTGCACCTCAAGGTCCTTGATGTCTTCGCCGGGTTCAGGCTCGCCCAGCGGCCTGAGTTGATGCATTTCAACCGCCTCGGCGTACGCGCTGGCGATGAGTTGGTTCTTGGTTTCGCTGCGCACCGTCGAGCCGAATCGCCGCTCCAGCAGCCTCTGCGGCACGTGACCCTTGCGGAAGCCCGGCAGGACCGTCCCGGTGGACAGCGCGCCCATCGATTCGCGCAACTTGTTGTCCACCGCCTCAGCGGGGACTGTTACGGTCAGTCGCTTGCGGGCCGGGCCGGCGTCCTCGATCTTGACATTGTTGGAGGTGGCTGGCGCGGCTGTCGTTGGAATCTGAGTCATGATGAAATCTTCCAGAAAACCCCTGCACGGGGCAGTTTGAGCAATAGGGAACCCCGAAGGATACCACAGGCACACGGGGAAACCAAACGCCACGTGGCCGGCTGCCGGTCGCCGGGGATTTCCGACTTTGCCCTCAATGCAGGCGGGAATGGCCGCTCGCAATCGGGTTGCGCAGCGATCCCAATTGGTCGATCTCAACCACCGCCACATCGCCGGGTTGCAGCGGCGAGAACGCATGGGCCGGCGGCGCTCCGGTCAGGATCAGTGATCCCGGACGGAGCGTCATGTGCCGGCTCAGCGCAGCAATCAACCGCGGCACGGTGCAAATCATGTCGCAAGTATTGCCCTCGCGCACCGTTCGGCCGTTGATGATGGTTCGAATCGGCAACGACTGCGGGTCGCGGATTTCATCCTTCGTGACGATGGCCGGGCCGATGGGGCAGAACGTGTCGAACCCCTTGCCGCGCATCCAGATCGGGGGTCCGGTGGAGGTCTGAAAGGCGCGGGCGGTGACATCGTTGGCGATGGTG
>CAMPIL010000384.1 GCA_946886375.1 uncultured Phycisphaerales bacterium | reverse complement strand
GGATGTGCTTGCCGCCGCGCCTGCCCCCGCAGCCGCGCAGCAGCCAAAGTCAATCGCGCCCGCAGCACAGGTTGTCGCGATCTCCACAGCCGGCCCGCGCGGCATCCGGCGCGAGCGCATGACCAAACTCCGCCAGCGCATCGCCGAGCGCCTCGTGCAGGCCCAGCACAACGCAGCGATGCTCACCACCTTCAACGAAGCCGATTGCGGCGAGATGATGCGCCTGCGCTCGCAACATAAAGACGATTTTGAAAAACGCTTCGGCGTCGGCCTGGGGTTCATGTCGTTCTTCGTCAAGGCGTGCGTCGGCGCGCTCCAGCAATTCCCTCGCGTCAACGCATACATCGCCGGCGATGAAATCGAATATCACGACTACATCGACATCTCCATCGCGGTCGGCACCGACAAGGGCCTGGTTGTTCCCGTGCTGCGCAACGCGGAGCAAATGTCATTTGCAGACATCGAAGCGACGATCAGGGACCTCGCGACCCGCGCCCGCGATGGCAAACTCTCCATCGATGAAATGACCGGCGGCACGTTCACGATCACCAACGGCGGCATCTACGGCTCGCTCAACTCCACGCCGATCTTGAACCCGCCGCAATCCGGAATTCTGGGAATGCACGCGATCAAGAAGCGGCCGATCGAATACCCCGCCAACAGCGGCCAACTCGCGCTGCGGCCGATGATGTACCTCGCACTCAGTTACGATCACCGCATCGTGGACGGCTCGGCAGCGGTGAGTTTCCTGGTGCACGTGAAGAACATGATCGAAAGCCCGGAGCGCATGCTGTTGGGGTTGTAATAATTCTTTCGTCAATGAAACGCTCGATGCCAACTGAGCTTTGGATCGGGCTCTTTGAAGCGGAGATTTGCGATTGCAACCCTGAATTTGGCGACGCGAAGTATGCTGCAGTGAATGCGGTCGCGATGGCGTCGTCCGAACAAGAGTTCGCTGCGCGGGTGCGGTCTGCACTTCAAAACCTCGGGCTGCAATGCGTTGCGTTCGAGGATATTGAACGCTATGAATTCCGCGTCTCTGCTTGTACCGTTGACAGTAGTATTCAAGATGCTGCGACACTCGCATTGACCACCGGTCAAGTTGCCTTTGGCACGTTTCACATCACCAACGAGGAGTCCAGTGAAGAAAGCCGATATGTACCTCGCACTCAGTTGCGATTCCCGCATCGTGGACTGCGATGAAGCAGTGAGTTTCCTCGTGCACGTGAAGCCCCCGAAAATGATCGAAGACCCGAATCGTATGCTGTTGTGGTCGTGATCCCCTACACTGTCACCCCGTGCTTGATGCTCGCAATTCAAATTCGTCTGCCACGCTGGACATGCGCATCATCGAGCCGCACCTGGCGGGTCATCCCTATCCCCTGCTGTTTGTGACGGTCAGCGGGGCGCATCTTTATGGGTTTCCATCCGCCAATTCTGATTACGATCTGCGCGGTTGTCACGTGACGCCGATTCAATCGCTCGTTCGCCTGTCCCCTCCCTCGGAAACGTATGAGGTCATGGATCGCACGGGGCCGATCGAAGTTGATCTTGTGACGCATGATGTCCGCAAGTTCTTTTCGCTGCTTCTGAAAAACAACGGGTATGTCTTGGAACAGGCAGCCTCGCCGCTGGTGGTCCGAAGCGTCCCTGAATTTGAGGAGTTGCGGGCCTTGATTCCGGAATGCAGCACGCGGCAGCATCGATATCACTTCCTGCGATTCGGACAGAATCAATGGCAACTCGTCGTCAAAAGCGGCACGCCGACGGTCAAAGGGCTTCTGTACACCTATCGGGTGTTGCTGGCCGGAATCCACTTGATGAGAACGGGGCGTGTCGAGTCAAACCTACGATTGCTCAATGCTGAATTTCAACTGTCGCACATCGACGACCTGATCTCCTTGAAGGTTCAGGGCGGCGAGACTGATCCAGTGCTCGCAAACCTGGAATGGCACGAACGCGAATTCAACCGCATGTGCGCCGAACTCGACGCTGCACGGGAGACTTCAAGTCTGCCCGATGAACCCACATGCCGCGCCGCGCTGGATGATTTATTGGTTCGCCTTCGCCTCAAGTATCTGAAATCGAACACCTGAAGCCAATGCTGTTGGGGTTGTGAGGCCGGGGCGACGAGGGGAGCGAACTTTTCTGACTGGTTCAAGTTCACGCAACCGTCTGGGCCAGTTCCAGGGTATGGTTAATTGATGAGCGACGTGGCCATGTCACACGTTGCGAGCATTTGGCATTGGCTTCGAATGATCCTGCGCATTACTCTCGCGGTCGCAATCGCATTCGCGCCCCACGCTGGTGGTCCACCAGCGTGGGGCGCGGGTTTCTTCCCCAGGAGTGCTGCCATCTTTTCATCGAAGCCCAACGCCAGCTTGATGGACAATGGACATTCTCGAAAATCGGAAGCGGCGGCGATGACGCCCCTGACCCTGTTTTGCGTACTGATCCGACGGTAGTGCGAATTCGCATGCAGGAACAATCGATGGGTCGCACGGACATGGGGGAATGGAGTTCTTGGCGCGCCAGCAACTGGTCCGTGATCTGGATGATGCGCGGCGATGGAAAGGTGTGGGACATTGGCGATCATGAAGATCTGTGCGACGAGACATTGACAACTTCACTCAACCAATATGTCCTGACCACGATCATTCCACAGTCGGAGGCTTTGGCGATCTGGCCGGACGTTCCGCCTGATTCGATCCATCGCGACGGCTCGGAACTCTGCTGGACTGCGTGGCAACACAAGGCCAGTGCGCTGAAGTTTGCTGCAATTGTTACGATCAGTCTCATCATCGGCGTCGGCGTTTCTTGTGCACTGGTTACCCGTTCGACGATTCGCCTGGCCTGAACCACCGGGCTACGGCCTGCGCCTGGGCCTTGCCCCGAAGGGGCATCGGAATGTAGCCACGGGTTCCGGTCGCCGCGGCGACCGGCGCGAGGGTGATCAATCCTTCAGCCATTGATCTTAATCCCCGCGTCATTGGCGCACGCCAGCGCGGCATTCGTCTCATTCCCGCCGGCATTGGCGCGCCAGCCGCCGGCTTTTGCGCCATTGCCGCCACGATTAATACCAATGGCCCGAGCATTAATGTCATTCACCGAACCATTAATCTCTGTCGCGCAGGGATTGAAG
>CAMPIL010000383.1 GCA_946886375.1 uncultured Phycisphaerales bacterium | reverse complement strand
GAACGCGCGCGATGTGATCGGGCGCTGCCACAAGGATGGCGAAGGCGCGCGTCGCTTGCTCGAATGGGAAGGCTTCAGTTTCTCCAATGTCGTCGATATTTTCGACGGGGGCCCGCTGATGACGGTGCAGCGCGATCACATCCGGACGCTGCGTGAAGCGCGCCGCGCGCGCGTGCATGCGGAGGCCGATCTCGGCGCCGGCAAGCGCGCCCTGATCGCGCGCCCGCGCACTGCCGATTTTCGCTGCACGACAACCCGAGCCATGGTTTCCGATGGCGTGGCCCAAGTCGATGCCGCCGCATTGGCGGCGCTCGGCTTGAATGAGGGCGATGAAGCCCTGATCTGGGTAAGCGATGCGGACTGAACTTTACATCGACGGCGCCTGGCGCGCCGGCGCGGGCGAACGCTTCTCGTCGCACGATCCCGCCACGGGCGACAAAGTCTGGGAAGGCCGCGCGGCGACGGCGGACGATGTTTCCGAAGCGATGGCCGCGGCTCGTCTAGCGTTTCCGGCCTGGTCGCGCCGGCCGATGGAAGAGCGCGTCGCCATCGTGCGCAAATTCGGTGAGATCGTTAAACGCCGCGGCGAAGAGATCGCGCAAACCATCAGCCGCGAAATGGGCAAGGCGGTGTGGGATGCGCGCGGCGAAGTGCAAGCGATGATCGGGACTGCTGGTTTCATCGGGAATGAAGTACCCGGGGTCACCCTGCCCAGCCGTGCCAGTGTTGCCTGGCTTGCTGTTGGGATCGCCGCCTTGAGCCATGAAGTTGGGGATGACGCGATGGAACTTGGAGCCGTTGTAGAAGCCTTGATCGATCAGGCTGATGAAGTTGGCGACGGTATTGGGGGCCTGGTTCTCGAAGAGTTCCAGCGTGACCTGGCCGCGTGAAGTCACCAGCAGCACGCGCGGCAGGTCATCGGCGGCTTCCTCTTTCTTGCGAATATCCTGCTCCTGCGCCCAGAGCGAAACATATTCCCGCGCATTCTGGCGCAGCGTTTCGGCTTCCTTGGTGGGAAGCAACGACAGCGACGCAGATGTGTCCGGCAACGTCGCGAGGAGTTCCGCGGCCGCTTCAAACTGATGCTCAGCGAACAGGCACTCGGCGTAGCTCACCACCGCCGCGAACGACTTCTGGGGATCAGGCGGTTGCGCCTTGAACTCGTTGAGCGCGTCCTGGTAGCGGTTCTGTTCCTTGTACAGTTTCGCAAGGCTTGCACGCACCTCGGCGTTATCGGGGTCAAGTTGCGCCAACTTGGCGTACAAGCCCTCGACCAGATCATCGTCTTTGAGCCACTTGGACAGCAGCAGTTCTGCCGCAGGACCACGAACATCGTTGGGGAACTGCTTGCTGAACGCAGCGGCCCGATCGCGCATCGCGCGGATCAACGTGTGATCGTCCTGCGCGATCCCGCCCTTGTTGGACAGCGATTGGTAGAGATTCTTGAGGTCCTGCTGCAGCGGCTCAAAAGCCGCATCAGCCGGAGTCTGGGCGGCTGTGGCTGACGCGGCATCGCCGCCAGGTGAACTCTGCGCGTAAGCAACCGGGCTGAATCCGATCGCAAGAACCAGGGCGATGGCTGACCGCACGTTTGGCATGGACAATCCAATCCTTTCCACAGGGTGCAGGAAGAATTGCGTAGTTTAGCAGGTTCGACGCGCTGCGTCGGCCGCGCGGAAAGCGCAGCCGGGTGAAGCCTACGGGCACACGCCAAAGGCGTTCAGGACCGCCAGCAGGTCATCGAGATTCACGAAGTGATTGCCACAGACGATCGGCACAATGTCCCCCGCGCAGGGCGGATACGGGAAGCCCGAGCCGCCTGGCACCGGTGGGCATCTCCCCCATCCGTTGATGACTGCCAGGATGTCGTTCACATCAACCTCGCCGTCGCGAACGATATCCGCAAAGCAATACACACCCGGCGCATCGCCGATGTTCGGGCCGTTGAGCGGATTGAATACGACCGTCACAATGCCCGCGACGTTCGCCCAGTGAACATTATCCAGCGGCTTGGGATGGGTGACCTGTTCTGCGGGCCGGCCGATGAGCAGAGTTGAACACAAATCGATGAACGTCGCGCCAACGGTGCCCATTTCCACGGTCACGATGTCGGTGGTGTCGATTCGCCGGGCAATGAGATTGAGCAGCCGATCGCCGGGTCCGCCATCGGGTCCGTTGTCCGGTCCAAAGCGAATCCACGTATCCGACGCCATGCCGTTGACGACGACGTCCACGCCATAGGGAATCCACAAGCCGGTTCGCTGGGCGTTGTGCGATGAGCAATCTTCCACGTTGAGATTGTTGCCGTAGAGCCGAAACGAATGCAGGCCTGCGCGCCGGACGCTGCAGTTGCGCACAGTCAGGCCGACGACATCGTTGGTCCAGACGCCATAATCCACCATGTTGTCTGCATGCAGATTGATGAGTTGCAGGTCGGTGGTTCCGCCACCGGTTTCGACCTGCACCATGCTTCCCATCTTGGTGCAGTTGAGGTCGCGGATGGTCACGGAATGACTGCCAAGGATTCGAATCGCCCTGCCGATGCCCTGATCGACGTATTGCGCCGGATCGTAGATCGACGTAATCATTCCGTGGCCGTCGAGTTGAAACATCTTGCCATCGCGTTCAGGAATGCCGGTCCATCGGATCGTGCCTGCGATCGTCAGGTGCAGACCAGTGTGCACGTCGCCGATGCTGATTGACTTCTCGAGATCCAAGGTCGTCCCCACCGGAATGGTGATGTGGGGGCAGGTTCCGGTCTGGGCGAAATGCCTCAGTGCAAGCACGAGTTGCTTGTAATTGCGGACAACGCCGTCAAACGGGCAGCCTTGAATGGGCGGCACTTCAGCCGCCTGAGGGGCCGTGACATCAGGGCCAAGCAACATCACCACGATGACAACACCGCCCGCGAGGAAATTGGATCGCATCAGACGCCGCCTCCCGCATTTGTCGCGCAGATGGACGTGCTGCGCAACGGCCACCTGACGTCACGAGGCCTGCCACGCGATTGGAAAACGGCCCCAATTCAATTCATTCATCCCCGCCGGCGGGATAGCGGCAGTTGGTCTTCTCGGTTTCCCAGACCGTCACGTTCGCCAGCGTTCCGCCCGCCTTGGCAATCGGATCGCGAAGCAAGTCGTGGCACAC
>CAMPIL010000382.1 GCA_946886375.1 uncultured Phycisphaerales bacterium | reverse complement strand
GCACGTTGCCGTGCGCATCGCGATCGTCGGATTCGGCGTCCACCAGCCGATAGCCCGAGCGAATGAATTCGCGCAGCATGCGAATGTTCGTGGGATTTGAGCGCGGCATGACCGCGTCCAGGCGCGTGCCACGCATCTGCTGGGCGCTTTCAAACCCGTACATCCGCGCCATCGTCTCGTTGCAGTCCGCCAGGTGGGCATGCTGATAGCACAATTCAATCTGTTGATCTTCAGGGAGGTCGATCCGAATGGGTTGCTCAAGTTCAAAGCACCAGATCGCTTCGGTGCTCGCCTGCATGAACGCGCGGATTCGCTCTTCGCGGCGGGAGTCATCCGGCTGGTCAGAGACAACCGCAGCGGCCGCCAGCGGCAACGCCAGACCCATCAACATCAACGGATCAATCCAACTGATCCCCTCTCTGACAACATGTAGTGCTAATGCCACCAACAACAGGCCAGCCGCGAGCCACATCACTCGTGCGCAAGACAACCCACCGGTATACCGAGCATGAGCCATAGGGGGGTTGGTTTGGCGAAAGGTCGTCAGCATGGCGATTCCTCAGGAAATCGCGCTTGTCTCGAACCGTTCCCCACTCCAGGTGTTGGCAGTTTCCTTCAGCAGGCACGAGCAAGGGATACTACGGCTTCCACGGTGTTGGGGCCTGCTGATTCTCCCTCAGGAACACGCCCTAATCCGGGTATCCTAGTGCGGCTTGGTGCGCGGAACTTCATGGCTGCGGAAATTTGTCAATGACCTCAAGAACTCATCAGAATTTGGCTGTGGGTGCGACGGCCTCAGAGTACTTCGGCTCAATGATCGAGTCCTACGACTCGCTGATTGCTCGCGCTGTGCCCCGCTATCACGAGATGACGCACCGGCTGGTTGAATACCTGCCCGCGCGTGCTGATCGTGTGCTGGAACTCGGTTGCGGCACGGGCAACCTCTCGCTGCATCTGGCCACGCGCTACCCGCACGCGCGGTTGACGGTGGTTGACGCCGCGTCGGAGATGATCGAAACAACGCGAGCGCGTTTGAGGGAGGCCGACGCCGCGCTCGCCGCGCGCACGGTCTATCTCGTTGCACGATTTGAAGACCTTCAACTGGAGTCGAACTCCATTGACCTGGTCACCTCGTGCATCAGTTTGCATCACGTGGTCAACAAGGCCGTGTTATATGAAATGATCTTTCGCGTGCTGAGGCCGGGCGGGACGTTTCGGTTTGCCGATCAGTTGCGGGGCGCAAGTCAGCCCATACACGAACTGAACTGGTCGCGTTGGCTGGAGTTCTGTCGCGAGCCGGGCCATTGCACGGAAGATGAAGTGCAAAGCCTGCTCGATCACGCTGCCGCGCATGACCACTACACGCCGATGGCCGAACACCTGGCCCTTCTGCAGGCCGCGGGTTTTCAGCAGGTGGATTGCGTATGGCGAAACTGGATCTGGGGCATCATCACCGCCGAGCGGCCGTAGCGGCACGCGCTTCATGCGCAACATTGCATCAGTCGTCGCGCCATGCGCTCGGCTTCAATGCGCAGTTCCGGCACGGCTGTGTTCTCCCACAATTGTCCCTTGCGCAGCGGGCCGACGAGGAACATTCGAGGATTGACCTTGCCGCGCGAATCGATCAAGGCGCCATCATCGTTCGTATCCAAACCAAGGCCCAGCGCATCCGGCCGGATCGCGCCAGCCTCGCGCAACCGCTGAATCAACGGATCTCGCACCCGCGCCAAATCCGTGTCCGGCCCGGTGCAATTGATGACCTTGCCTACTCGCAGCGTGTGCGGCGAGGGATCGCTGCGGCGGCGAATCAGGACCTCCACACCGTCGCCCTTTTCATTGCATGAAAGCAATCTTCCTGCGAGAACGCGAAGTTGCCCTGATCGGATCATCTGATCCACAGCCGCCGCGATTTGCGGTGCAGCACGATGCCGGTGCGTCTCCCAGTACGGCCGCAGATGCCGCAGGAACCGCGCGCGTTCAGTCAGCGTCAGCGATTTCCACAGCGCCGGCGTGTCGGCGCGCAGTGATGTGATGACTTCCCGCCAATCCACCTTGTGCGCCGCAGCCGCGTTTACCTCCGCACGCACCGCTCGCAAGAGGCCAACGGCTGTGCGCGGCCATTCATCGATGGTCTTGGGACGATCGTGATGCGGCGGGGGCGTGGTCGATTCACGGTGCGGCTGCGGTAGCAATCCACGCCGAGAGATCGCGTACACACCGCCGCGGACGCCGCGCTCGCGCAACGCCATCGCCACATCAAGCATCGTCAAGCCGCTGCCCACGAGCAGCACGCTGTCGTTCTCGTTCACGGAAAGCGCCTCAATCGACCATGGATCGCGCGCATACCGTGGGCTTTCGTAGAATCGCAAGTCTTCAAGTGGGGGATCGGCGGGGGGATAGTTGCCGATCGCCAGAGCCGCGGCGTCGGCTTCAATCGTCGGCTGGTCTTTCAATTGAATCATCAGCTGCCCGTTGCGCGCTGTGGAAATCTCCAGTGCTTCGGCGGCAATGCGCTCCAACGGACCATTCGCAGCCGCATCTTCGAGCAGCGAGGCAAGATACCGGCCGTACAGCATGCGGGGGGCGAACGTGCCGCCGTGAATCGTCGCATCGCAGCCCCGGGCCCACCGCAGAAAGTGATCAGGATCATCAGCAAAAGGAGACATGCGTCCGGTGGGCACGTTCAACACGTGACAGGAAAACGCCGTGCCGTAGGCCACCCCCGCGGTGAACCTGCCGCTTCGTTCAATGAGCACGATGCGCGCGTTGCGCACCCCGCCACGCAGCAGGTGCACGGCGATCATCGTCCCGCAGAAACCCGCGCCCACAATCGCAATGGTCTTCATCTACACAGCCTCCTGGGAAATGATTCGTTGATGCTGCGGTGGTGATCGGTCAATGCCCTGTGAGGGCAACACATCGTAGTGTCGCTGGGTGAATACGCTGGCTTTCTGATGGCAGGGTTGTGTGGCACATGTAAGTTGCGCGTGCTGTCGAATTGCTGGGCCCGCTACATGCTCCAATTGCGCCGCATTCACATTTGCACGCTCGCGATCGCCATGATGACCAGTGATGCAGTGGCTTGGGGAGACGCGCCGTCCGTCAAGGCGCCGGCAGGTTTCTCTCCTTCCACGCTCTACGTGGACAACGATGCAGCGCCGGGCGGGGATGGCTCCTCGTGGCAATCAG
>CAMPIL010000381.1 GCA_946886375.1 uncultured Phycisphaerales bacterium | reverse complement strand
GCTGCCACTCACAGGCCCAATGTCATCATCACCATCGATGGACCAGCCGGCACCGGCAAATCCACCGTGGCGTACCTGCTGGCCAAGCGGCTTGGGTTGGAGTTCCTGGATACGGGGGCCATGTATCGCGCCGCTGCGCTCATCGCGATTGAGCACGGCGTCGATCCGCGCGACGGCGCGGCCCTGGCCGACGCGGTGCAGCAGGCCCACTTGCACTTTGACTGGAAATCCGATCCGCCCCGTTTGCTCGTGGGCGACCGCGATGTGAGTTTCCGCATCCGCGACATGGATGTGAGCGGAATCGTTTCGATCGTCGCTGCGCAGGGCCCGCTTCGCCGAGTGCTGGTGCAGCAGCAGCGCCGGATCGCGCAGCAGCATCCGCGGCTTGTCAGTGAAGGCCGCGATCAGGGGTCAGTCGTGTTCCCCGACGCTTCGGTGCGGTTCTACCTGCACGCCGATGTGCGCATTCGCGCTGACCGGCGCGTGGCGCAACTCGTGGCGGCGGGAAAGAACGTCGATGAAGCCCGCATCGTGCGCGACATCGAAGAGCGCGATCGCCTTGACGCAAGCCGGGCCGACGGACCGCTGGTGAGGCCGCACGGTGCGATCGACATCGACACCAGCAATCGCAACGTCACGCAAGTGGTGGACGTCATGGAGGCTGCGGCCCGCGAACTGCTGCCACACGCGGGATTCAGCCCCAAGGACTAAGCGCAGCCGGCGCAGCGCGATGACAACCACCGTGTTTCCCCGGTTCCTCGAAACCCGCCGTCGCGTGCCCGGCCGCCCGCCGCTTCGGGTGCTGTTCTGGTGGACGCTGGTGCGCGGCCTGGTATGGGTCTTCCTCAAAACCGCATACCGCATTCGCTGCGTCGGTCGCCGGAACGTCCCGCCAACCGGACCGATCATCTACGTCGCGAATCACCAATCGCATTACGACCCGTGCGTCGTTGGCGTGTTGGTCACGGACCGGCCGTTCTCGGGCATTGCGCGCGCGACGCTGTTCAAGAACAAGATTTTCGCGTGGATCATGCACGGCATCGGCGCTATTGAAATTGAACAGGGCAAGGGCGATTCAGGCGCGATGAAGGCCGCGCTGGCCGAACTTGAAGCCGGCCGCTGCGTGATGATTTACCCCGAAGGCACGCGCACGCGCGATGGCGCGCTGAACGAGTTTCAGCGCGGCGCGATGCTGCTCATCAAGCGATCCGGCGCGCAGGTCGTTCCCGTCGCGCTCGAAGGCGCGTTTGACATCTGGCCCATCGGCACGAAGTACCCGAAGTTGTCGGGCCGTCTTGCGGTCCAGGCCGCATCCCCGATTCCCGCTGCGGACTTGCTCAAGGATGGGGCCGACGCCGGATTGGAACAATTGAAGCGCATCATCGAAACCATGCGCATGGACCTGCGCCAGCGCATGCGGCGAGAAACCGGTGGCCGCTACCCCGCGCCGGGGCCGGGCGATCGTCCCTATTGGGAATCGCCACAACACGCCGCTGCGAAGTGACCGAGCGAAAGGAGATTCATCCAGAGATCACGCAGATGACCAGATGAAAGAGACGCTGAGGGATTGCAAGCGACGCCGCTCCGTTGAATCAGCCCCGTCAGCGACAACTGTGGTCGATCTTTGAGTCGCAGCAATCCCCGCTTGCTAACGTCTAAACCCTTTCCTCGCTCACCGTCCCTCAAGCAGCGCCGCGATTCGCTTCTCGGTCGGGGGGTGCGTGGCGAAGAGCTTCGTCAGCGATTCCATCCCGAGGAACGGTTCAACGATGAACATGTTGTCCATCGCGGGGTTGGGATTTTCCAGCGGAATCCGCTTGGCGACCGTGTCAAGTTTGCGCAAGGCCGACGCCAGGCCGTTCGGTGAGCCTGCGATGGCTGCGCCGTCTGCGTCGGCGACGTATTCGCGCGAGCGGCTGATCATCGCCTTGATCAACGCCGCGCCGATCGCCCCCAGCAGCACCATGCCCAGCAGCACCAGCGGGTTGCCGCCTTCGCGGTTGCTGCCGCCGCCGAACCACATTGCGCTGTAGGCGAGCATGCTGAAGACGCCGGCCACCGTGGCCGCTACCGTCGAGGTCAGCGTGTCGTGGTTCTTCACGTGCGCCAGTTCGTGGGCCAGCACGCCTTTGAGTTCCTCGGCATCGAGCAACTGCAACGCGCCTGCCGTCACCGCGACCGCGGCATGCCTGGGATTGCGGCCGGTGGCGAAGGCGTTGGGAGCCGAGTGCGGGCAGACGTACACGCGCGGCATGGGAAGACCCGCGCGCTGGGCAAGTTCGCGCACCATTGCCACCAATTGCGGGGCCGATTGCTCATCCACCTCCTGGCATCGCATCGCGGCAATGGCGATCTTGTCGGAAAAGAACCACGCCGTGAAGTTCATCAGCACGGCGATGACGCCGGCCACGAACATGCCCTCGCGTCCCCAAAAAGAACCCACCCACACCAGCAGGGCGAACAACGCCCCCAGCAGTATCGCGGTCTTGAGATTATTGATGAATGTGATCATGTGTTTCAAACCCAGATTCGAAAGTCGGATAAGCGTAGCGCGGCCGCGGCGGAATTGATTTCCCGCAGGCGATCTACAGAACGCCCAGCATGTCCAGGGCCGCCCATGCCAGAAGCAAGATGAATGCCAAACGCACCCAGCGCAAGGGCAGGATGTGAGTCAGCCGGCCGCCGATCAGCCCGCCCAGAACGGCCGTGGGGGCCAGGCACGCCGCAATCCGCAGGCTCTCGTGCCAGTCCAGTCCCAGCGGGAGGCCGGCGGAATCGGTCAAGGCAGGCAGAGCCAGGTTCTTGCGAACTGCACCCACTGATGCGCTGATGCACATGAAGGCAGCGGTGGTGGCGATGCACTGTCGAAGCGGCAGCCGCGCGAATCGCTGCAGCAGCGGCACCGAGATGTTGCCCCCGCCGATGCCCAGAAGCCCCGCCATGTAGCCCGTCGCCGCGCCAATCAACGTGATCGGCAGCCAATCGGTGCGCTGGTCGTGGGGCAGCGGCTCGGGTTTTCCCGACAGCAATTGCCCCACGTTGATGACGATCATGTAAAGCAGGAACACGCCGAAGAACCGCTGCAGCGTGTCCGCATCCACCCGGTTGCTGGATTCCACGCCCAGCAGGATGAAGATGATGCCCGCCGGCAGCATTTTTCCCATCACATCCCACCGCACTGCGTGGGCGCGATGGTGC
>CAMPIL010000380.1 GCA_946886375.1 uncultured Phycisphaerales bacterium | reverse complement strand
GTACTACAACACGGCCGCGGTCATCGATGAGCGCGGCGAGTACCTCGGCAAATATCGCAAACACCACATCCCGCATTGCCACCCGGGCTTCTGGGAAAAGTTTTATTTCACCCCGGGCAACCTGGGTTATCCCGTTTTCAATACCAAGTTCGGCAAGATCGGCGTGTACATCTGCTACGATCGCCACTTCCCTGAAGGGGCACGCGAACTGGGGTTGAACGGCGCGGAGATCGTCTTCAATCCGTCTGCGACCGTCGCAGGATTGAGCGAATACCTCTGGAAACTGGAGCAGCCGGCGCACGCTGTGGCGAACCAGTATTTCGTCGGCGCGATCAACCGCGTGGGAACCGAAGCGCCCTGGGGCATCGGCGAGTTCTATGGCCAAAGTTATTTCTGCGATCCGCGCGGCCAGATCATCGCCCAGGCCTCGCGCGATCAGGATGAAGTTCTCATCGCAGATCTCGATCTCGACATGATCCAGGACGTGCGCAACGTCTGGCAGTTTTACCGCGATCGCCGGCCTGAGAGTTACGAAAAAATCGCACGCCCATGAATGAAATCGCAGATGAATGCGGATAGACGCAGATATTGATACAGTGCAATTTACTTTCTGCGTTCATCTCACTCATCTGCGGTTCTAAATGAATGATTTGCCATGACTACCACCGCAACCAAACCCATTCAAGCGCCAACGCTTCCACCTTTCGCGCACAAGCCGCAGCCGTACACCGGGCCTGCGCGCGAAGAGGTGCTCGCCATGCGGCGCGAATACCTCACGCCGGCGCTGGTGACTTACTACCGCGAACCGCTGATGATCGTCGAAGGCAAGATGCAGTATCTCTTTGATGAAAAGGGAAGAAGGTATCTCGATGCCTTCGCAGGCATCGTTTCCGTCAGCGTGGGCCATTGTCATCCCAAGGTCATCGAGGCGGTGCGCGAGCAAAACGAAAGACTCCAGCACGTCACCACCATCTACCTGCACCCCAACATCGCGCAATTCGCCAGGAAACTTGCCTCCACGTTTCCCAAGAGCAGCGGCCTGGGCGTGGTGTACTTCGTCAACTCCGGAAGCGAGGCCAATGAAATCGCCATCCTCATGGCCCGCGCGTTCACCGGCAACTTCGATGTCATCGCGCTGCGCAACGCCTATCACGGCGGATCGCAACTGGCGATGGGCCTGACCGCGCATGGCACGTGGAAGTTCAACGTGCCGCACGCCTTTGGAGTGCATCACGCGGTGCTGCCGGACCGCTTTCGCGGGCCGTGGGGGTACGATGATCCGAAGGCAGGCGAGAAATACGCGGCCGATGTGCTCGATCTGATCCGCACCTCGACGCCGCAGAAGGTTGCAGCGTTCATCTGCGAACCCATGCAGGGCGTGGGCGGCGTCGTGGAAATGCCACCGGGATATTTGCAGCATGTTTATAAGTATGTGCGCGACGCCGGCGGCTTATGTATTTCCGATGAGGTGCAAACCGGCTTCGGCCGCAGCGGCGACCACTTCTGGGGCTTCGAGAATCACAACGTCACGCCCGACATCATCACCATGGCCAAGGGCATCGGCAACGGCTGCCCGCTTGCGGCCTGCGTCACTCGCGCCGACATCGCGCAAACCCTCACGCAGCGAATCCACTTCAACACCTTCGGCGGCAACCCCGTCTCCTGCGCGCAGGGCCTCGCCACACTCAACGTTATCCTCGAAGACAACATTCAGCAGCACGCCAGGGAAATGGGCAAGCGTTTGATCGATGGCCTCAACGATCTCAAGAAAAAGCACGCGCTCATCGGCGATGTGCGCGGCAGGGGATTGATGATCGGCGTGGAACTCGTGGCTGACCGCACGTCGAAGGAGCCCGCCACCAAGCAGACCGCCGACGTAATGGAACGCGCGAAAACCCTCGGCCTGCTCTTGGGCAAGGGCGGGTTGTTCGGCAACATCCTGCGCATCAAGCCACCCATGTGCATCACAGCCGCGGATTGTGATTTTCTGTTGGAGGTGCTGGATATGTGCTTTGCGGAGGCGATCGCACGGTGAGCGTGCATGAAATATCCAGCATCAAATCATTTGCAAACTTCATCTGCCAAATCATCCAAAGTGCTGAGGCATGCGTGCATTGCAGCAGGGCTATCCGTGTTCGCAGCATGGCTCGACTTCGTATGGTGGGGGCCCAACTACGATACGCGGCATATTGTCTGGGTCAGACTTGTGATCGGCCTCTACGGCGTGGCAGTGGGGACAATCGGCATGCTGCAGCCGAGATTCTCGACCAGCGAAAGAATTGGGGGCGGCATTGCAACGCTCATTTGCGCGCTCGCGGCCGCATCAGCTGTGATCATTGGAAGGGTCATAAAATAGCGTTTTGTTAAAATCAGCAAGTGGGCGTGCACAAACGCGGGACGTTCTCTGTCAGGCAGCTCCGTCGGCAACGTGCTGCGCATCAAACCGCCCATGTGCCTGACTGCCCACGATTGCGATTTCCTGCTCGAAGTGCTGAATGTGTGCCCCACGGCCGCGGCGCGCGGATAGCAAGCGCGGTAGATTGCCCATCATGTCTGACCCGATTGTGTCAAAGTGGAGACAACGCGGAGAGGTGTACTGTTGATGATATCGTGAGAACACGCGAAGCTATCCTGGCTGGAATCTAAGCGCGGATTCGCAAGCGTGCCAATCAGTGCTCGAATTGCTCGACCTGATGATCAAGAGTCAATACTCGTCACAGGCGACAATTCGCATTGCTCCAGCCACACCGACGGCGTTGTGGGCAGTAAATGGGCCTTCGAAGTTGACAAACGCCACCGAACTGACTTTTCGGCACGCGAAAACGAAAGTGGGACCGGCGCACTGGACACTCGTAGCAAACACTGCTCGAATCGTCATAACGCTCGGCACCGAGCGACTGAACGAAGTTCGCTCTGGCATCATGGATGTTTTGCAAGGCCGAGGTGACTGGGCCGCTCCGAATGACGACGAAGTGATCGATGAAAAGCAACTTTGGTATTTCTGGCCGCTCGTCTCGGCTCGGGGGGTCCAGACGTTAGAACGGTTTGAACCACCTAATCACGCCGTTTCGAGCAAATGGGCGGATGGCGATTGAACCTGCTCGATCTTCATCTGATCCATCGCCGCCCGCCCCGGAGATTGGACGGCGCCGCTTCCAGTTGCCGACTCACGTCATACTTGCCGTTCGCCGATGGCGGCAGCATCGGGCGTCATTTCTGTTTTCC
>CAMPIL010000379.1 GCA_946886375.1 uncultured Phycisphaerales bacterium | reverse complement strand
CGTCGGGATGCTCGCCATTATGCTCATCGTCGGACGACCGGAAGCGCCTGCGCGCCCGGCGTCAGTACGGCTTGGCAAATCGCTGGATGAGTTGGCGGCTCGGCGCAAGGAACAACTCGACCAACTGCGCGCCCGGCGCGATGTGGCTGTGCGGGCAGAACCGGTGCAGACGGGCAAGCCGCCTGAGGCTCGGCTGCCCAGTGGAACGTTCTCGCCGCCCGCGCAGCAAGCCCCAGCGCAACCGCCGCCCACGCGAATCACCGCCAAGCCCCAGCCGTCGATCGATCAGGCGCGGCGGCGTCAGGATGCAAAAGCGCGCCTCGAGCAGCAAGCCCGTGCGCGTGCGCAGCAGGAGCAGCGTGCAGCCTCTGCCGCCGAATTCACCGCCGCCACGGAGGCGGTCTCAAGCGCGGCGTACGGGATTCCTGGGCATGTCGCGCAGTCTGGCGACCGGTATAAGGTCAACCTGCGCTTCAAACAGTTAAAGCGGCCTGCTGCGTTGCGCGAACTGATGATCCTCAAGGAAATCATCGATCCGCCGATCAGCCTGCGCTGACCTCGTTTTTGCGGATGGGGGCAAAAACCACGAACTTTCGCGACAGATGGCGACAAATCGCGGCGGTTGTTATACTTCGCCTCGATGCAGGACGCCTCTGGAAAACTTCCACCTGACCTGGTTGCCGCCTGTGCCGCTCGCCAGCGGCGCTTGCGTGCTGCGCTGGCCAGTCACGGGGTTGATGCGCTGCTGATTGGCTGCGACAAGGACATTCAGTACCTCACCGGGTTCGTCGGCCACGACAGTCTGCTGCTCATTGCGGCGGAGCCGAACCCGCATCATTCGGCGGAAACAGTGATCATTTCCGACCCGCGATACGATGAATTCCTCAACCCCTGGCGCGAATCCGACTCCGCGGAAGTTGTCATGGGCGTTCGGCATCGCCTGGCCGAGGCGGTCCGCACCCTTTGCGATCAGCGTACGATCAAATCCCTCGGCATCCAGTCCGAGCATGTCACGCTGGCCGCGCACAAACGGCTTGCTGCGACATTGAACGGCGTGAGGCTGGTTGAAACTACCGGCTTGTTGTCATCGCTCCGCATGCGCAAGGACGCATTGGAAGTCGCGACGATTGAGCGCGCTCTTTCGATTCAGCAGGACGCCCTGGCGGCGGCTGTCAACCAACTCTGCATCGGCATGACGGAACTCGAATTCAGCGCGGTTCTGGAATTCGAAATGAAATACCGCGGCGCCCAAGGCGCCGGATTCACGCCCATCATCGGCGCCGGTCCCAACAGTTCCATCATCCATCACATGACCGGAACCGCGCCGATCAAGCCCGGCGTGCTGCTGGTTGACTGGGGCGCGACGATCGATGGCTACAACGGCGACCTGACGCGCACCTTCGGCGTCGGCGAAATGCCGGCAAAGATTCGCGAGATCTACCCGATCGTGCTGGAGGCGCAAATGGCCGCCATCCAGGCGATCGCACCGGGAAAGGTGTGCGCCGAGATTGACGCGGCGGCGCGCAAAGTCATCACCAAGGCCGGTTACGGCGAGTCTTTCGGCCACGGGCTTGGGCACGGGCTGGGCATGGATGTGCATGAGTCGCCGTACTTCAACGATCTGGAAACATCCGTTCGCCTGGAGACGGGGATGATCATGACGGTGGAGCCGGGCATTTACCTGCCGGGGATTGGCGGGGTGCGCATTGAAGACGATGTGCTGATCACGGATGGCGGTTGCCGCGTGCTCAGCGATTTCCCCAAAGACCCATCGTCGGCCGTGATCGAGCCGGCGATGTCCGGAACCCGATGAGACACGCCCATGATTGACATACGCAAGCTCAAGGAGCTCGTGCGGTTGATGGTGGAGAACGAGTTGACCGAACTTGACCTTCGCGACAGCGAAGAGCAGGTGACGATGCGCCGCCCCACGCCGTACGGCACGCCAACGGTTTTCACGCCGCCGCAAATGGTGCACGCAATTCCCGCGCCCAGCATGAGCGCAGCGCCCGCAGCCTCCGCCGCGACCAGCGGAAACGGCGCGGCCTCGACTCCCGCGGCCGTCGAAGCCGAGGCCGGCCTGCTCAAGATCGAAAGCCCCATGGTCGGAACCTTCTACGCCACACCCAACCCGGACGCGCCAGCGTTCATCAACATCGGCTCAAAGGTCACCCCCGATACGGTCGTGTGCATCATCGAAGCGATGAAGATTTTCAACGAGATCAAGGCCGAGTGCACCGGCACCATCCAGAAAGTGCTCGTCAAGAGCGGCCAACCCGTCGAATTCGGCCAACCGCTGTTCCTGGTGAAACCGGAATAAGAATTCACCGCAGAGGCGCAGTGGCGAATAGATTTGATGAGTCGATTGTGTCGTCAGTTGGCCGAGCAAGGCAATCGGTGCTCAAATCCGTCGGATCAAACGCCCGCCCGCATTCAGGACAACGATGTTCGGTCAGGTGAGACAAATCGCATTGACATGACAAGCAGCACATTCAGATCAATTCATTCACTCTGCGTCCTCTGCATCTCTGCGGTGAATTAAGCCAAACATGTTCAGCAGAATTCTCATCGCCAACCGAGGTGAAATCGCACTCCGCATCATTCGCGCGGCGCGCGAATTGGGCATTGAAACCGTCTGCGTGTATTCGCAGGCCGATGCAGGCGGGCCGTGGCTGGAATACGCCGATCGCACCATTTGCATCGGGCCCGGGCCGTCGAAGGATTCGTACCTGCGCATCGACCGCATCATCTCCGCTGCGGAGATCGCCAACGTCGACGCCATTCATCCCGGTTATGGATTTCTCTCTGAGAACGCGCACTTCGCCGAGGTCTGCCGCGACTGTCACATTGAATTCATCGGCCCCTCTCCCGAGGCGATGGGCCTGCTGGGCGACAAAATCTCCTGCAAGCGCATGGCCAAGGCCGCCAAGACGCCGATCTTCCCCGGCTCAGAAGGCGCGATCGAAGAGGAAGATCAGGCGATCGAAGAAGCGCAGAAGATCGGCTACCCCGTCATCGTGAAGGCCTCCGCGGGCGGGGGCGGGCGCGGCATGCGCGTGGCCCACAATGAAGTCGCCCTGCGCGCCGGCATCGCCGCCGCCAAGCAGGAAGCACAGGCCGCGTTCGGCAACGGCGCGGTGTACATCGAAAAGTTTCTCGAAAACGCGCGCCATATCGAGATCCAGGTCCTCGGCGACAAGCACGGCAACGCCATCCACCTCTACAA
>CAMPIL010000378.1 GCA_946886375.1 uncultured Phycisphaerales bacterium | reverse complement strand
ACACTGGCTACGGCACGCTAGCGTACAAACTTCGCACCGACCAGCGCGTGATCGTCATGGAGCGCACCAACGCGCTGCACGTCGAGCCGCCGCGAAATGCAAGCGAAACGGATGCGAACTCAGGCGTTGACCTTGTCGTCATCGATCTCGCGTGGACGCCGCAGCGTCTTGCGATTCCGGCTGCGCTTCGCTGGCTCAAGCCCAACGGGCGCATCATCACACTGGTCAAACCGCATTATGAATTGGAGGAGGCTGAAAAGAAGGCGCTGCTGCTGGATGGCCGATTGGATTCGGCTGATGCGCATCGTGTGCTGGAGCGCGTGCTGGCGTCCATGCCGGTGTGGGGCGCGACGCCGATACAGCACGTGCTTTCGCCGATCACAGGCGGCAAGAGTTCCCGCGGCGCAAAGGGTGCAGGCAATATTGAATTTCTCGTGCTTGCATCACCCGGGTAAATCGTGTGGGCGCGACCTCGCTCGCGCGCGGTTCCGATCTAAGAATGTGAAAGTCGCGTCGCTGCACCGGTTGGCTGCGTCCGGGATTGCCGCTGCGATTTCAAACTCGGCTTGAAGACGCCGATCGCTGAGATGCACAGCATCACGACGAAGCCGACCAGGTAGAGCCAGCCAAGGCGGTTCCAATATTCCGCGGCCTGGTTTAATTCGCCCGATTGCACCGCGGCGTACAACTTCAGGGCCGTGGTGCGCGCTGACAGGTGCAGCGCGGGCACGGCGAACGCAAGCATCAGCAGCATGACGCGGAACCAGCGCGCCGCGTGCAACTCACGCCGATGCCGCCACCATGAAACACTCCCGGCAATCACCAGCAGCACGATGCCCATGAAACTGCAGGTGAAGAAGATCGGCCGCATCAATCCGATCAACAGTCGCCAACCTTCAACGTTGTCCGGCACCGGTCCAAACGCCCACATCGCGCTGAGTGCGGCCAAGCCGCCAAGGAATCCCAGCATTCCAAGATAGCGAAGCATTTTCAGAGCCGCTTCTGTTGCATTGGCGCCGGGTCGGCCATCAGTCGGGACAGACGATTTCATGGTGTGGCGAGTGTAGTCCGCGTCCGTGAGAAAGGCTTGTCATGGGGGTTTTTTGACCGCGCCGCTCGTGCCGACCGCAGCGGTTTCGCCTATAATGAGCACCGCAAAAATCATCCCAAAAAACGGCCGTAAATCGGCGTCCAATCGCCGGAGATTTTTCCAGATCACCATGCCTGAAACACCCACAATTCCACCCGGTTCAACCGGAAATGCCGCCAGTCCATCGCCTGATGGCGCGGGCAACATTGTCGATCAGCAGATCGATCGAGAACTGCACGACAGTTACCTGACCTACGCGATGTCCACGATCATGGACCGCGCCCTGCCGGATGTGCGCGACGGTCTCAAGCCCAGTCAGCGCCGCATTCTGGTGGCGATGAACGACCTCAACCTTGCCCCGGGCAGAAAACACATCAAGTGCGCCAAAATCTGCGGCGACACCTCGGGCAATTACCACCCGCACGGCGAAGGCGTCATCTATCCCACCCTGGTCAACATGGGACAGGAATGGAAGATGCGCACGCTGCTGATTGACAAGCAAGGCAACTTCGGCTCCATCGATGGCGATCCGCCCGCCGCCATGCGATACACCGAGGCGCGCATGACCGCCGCCACTGTGGCGATGCTGCAGGACCTGAAACTCGACACGGTGGATTTCCGCCCCAACTACGATGACCGGCTGCAGGAACCCACCGTCCTGCCGGGCAAGTTTCCCAACCTGTTGGTCAACGGTTCAAGCGGCATTGCAGTGGGCATGGCGTGTTCCATTCCGCCGCACAATCCAACTGAAATCTGCAACGCCATCGTCGCGATGATTGATGACCCCAACATCACGCTTGAGCGATTGATGGAGATTGTGCCGGGGCCGGATTTCCCGACCGGCGGCATCATCCAGGGCCGTCGCGGCATCGCCGAGGCCTACGCCACCGGCCGCGGCCGCATCAGCGTGCGCGGCAAGGTGCATTTTGAGGAGGCAGGCAACCGCACCAACATCGTGATCGATGAGATTCCCTACCAACTGGTGCAGATCAATCTCATTGAAAAGATCGTCGATGCCGCCAAGGAAGGCCGCATCCCCGACATTTCCGACGTCAAGAACTTCTCGGGCAAGACGCACCGCACGCGCATCGTGGTGTACCTCAAGCGCGGCGCGGACCCGACAGTCGTCGAAAAGCAGTTGTATGAATTCACGCCGCTGCAATCGACTTATTCGATCATCAACATCGCGCTGGTGAATCACCGCCCGCGGGCCATGACTCTGAAGCAGATCATTCAGAGTTACATCGATCATCGCAAGGAAGTGATCCGCCGGCGGACTGAGCACCTGCTGCGCGAAGCCAAGAAGAACGCGCACAAGTTGGAAGGCCTGATCTACGCCGTGTGCGACATTGACGAGGTGATCGCGCTGATTCGCTCCAGCAAGACGCGTGAAGAGGCGATTGAGAAGTTGATTGCGCGAAGGTTCTCCATCCCCGCGAATCACAAGTACGCTCCCAAGATTCCCGCCCGCCTGCTCCAGCAGGCCGGGCAGCCCGGCGGCGTTGAACTCACCCGCGTGCAGGCCGAAGCAATCGGCGCGCTGCGACTCATTCAATTGGTCGGCCTGGAAATCGAAAAACTCGTCTCGGAGTACGCGGGCCTGGTCGATGAGATCGAAGGCTACGAGCGCATCCTCGCCGATGAGCGGCTGGTGCTGGACATCATCCGCGAAGACGCTGTGGAAATGCGCGAAAAGTTCGGCGTCGGGCGGCTGACCGCGATCGAAGATTCCGAAGCCGACATCTTCGACACCGGCGATTTGATCACCGAGCACACTGTGGCGGTGACGATTTCGCACAAGGGCTACGCCAAGCGTTCGCCCATCGAAATGTACCGCGAGCAGGGTCGCGGCGGGCGCGGCATCATCGGGTCGGACACCAAGGACGACGATTTCGTCGAGCACCTGTTCGTCGCCTCCACGCACGATGATCTCTTGTGCTTCACCAACACCGGCCGCGTCTTCAAGATGAAGGTGTATCAGATTCCGGAGATGAACCGCACCGCCAAGGGGCGTGCGATCGTCAACCTGATCGAGTTGCGGCCCGAAGAGCGCGTGGTGGCGTTCCTGAACATTCAGGATTTCGAACGCAGCGAGGACTACCTGTTCTTCGCCACCGCCCAGGGCAAGGTGAAGCGGACTTCG
>CAMPIL010000377.1 GCA_946886375.1 uncultured Phycisphaerales bacterium | reverse complement strand
CGCCACCGCGCACCCGACCCTGACCATCACGACCTCCGGCGGCACTTCCAATCTACTGAGAAGCGCGTTGAACGCCTCTTTCGTCAGCATGTGAACTTCGTCGATGATGTAGATCTTGAATGGGCAGCGTGTCGGCGAAAGGCTTGCGCCGGCGATGAGATCGCGGACGCTGTCGATGCCGCGGTTGGATGCGCCGTCGATTTCAATCACGTCAAGGTCGTCGCCGCGCAGAATCGCCTCGCCGATTTCCTGTTTCTGCGAGAGACCGTCCACGGCGTTGAGGGCCTTGGCGAAGATGCGGGCCATGGAAGTCTTGCCCACGCCGCGCGTGCCGCAGAACAGGTAGGCGTGCGCGGTGCGGTTGGTTTTGATGGCGTTCTGCAGCGTGCGGGCGATTGGTTCCTGCCCGATGAGTTCATCGAAATCGCGTGAACGATATCGGCGCGCCAGCACGGTGTAACCGGCCTGATTCTTTGCAGTGGCATCCTGTGACTTGGCGCGACCAGCCATCAATGCACCTCGCGATTCGCGGCCATGACGCCGCGTGAACGAATGACTCCGGTGGCGTGGAAAGACGGCCAGGTTGCCGCCGGCTCGGACCACACCGCTTATGGCTGCTGCGGTCAAGCCCTGACCAGATTCGCGGGCCGCCCGCCCAACGGGCCCGGCCGCCGTTCCGCGCCACCAGGAGTCGAACGGGCATCTTAGCGGTCCAGCGGTCTGTGGTACACTTCGTGCATGTCCGGCGAACCAAAATTTGCACAAGAAGATGCGGCGGCGGCAGAGCCGGCGCTTCGCCCGCGCCGATTCGCGCCGCCTTCAGAACTGGCCGAGCACGACCGCCGACGACAGCGCCTGGTCCTGCTGGCCATCCGCACTCTTTTCCTTGTGCTGCTGGTCACTGTATCGCTCCTGCCGTTTGTGGGCGCGGTGACGGAAACTGAAGAGTTCAGTTTCTGGAACTACGCCATTCCGTTCCTCGCGACGTTCGCCTTCGGCGCGGTGATCGTGCTGTTGGACACGGCGATGCCCAACAAGCGGCTGGCATCGATCTTCGGCATTTACCTGGGGTTGATCGCGGGGCTTGTCGGCGCGCTGGCCGTCGGCGCGCTGCTTGACCTGGTGGCGAAATCGTGGGACCTCTCGCGCGACAAGACATGGATCGCCTACCTCGGCCTGGTCAAACTCGCCATCGGCATCACGATGTGTTACCTGGCGGTGTCCATCGTCATCACCACCAAGGACGACTTTCGGTTGGTCATTCCGTACGTCGAATTCGCCAAGCAGATTCGAGGCGTGCGGCCGCTGCTGATCGACACTTCGGTGCTGATCGATGGGCGGATCGACAGCCTTGGGCAGACGGGGTTTCTCGATGCGCCGCTGGTGGTGCCACGCTTCGTCATCGAGGAATTGCAGGCTCTGGCCGATTCAAGCGACAAGTTGAAACGGGCGCGGGGCCGGCGAGGCCTGGGCGTGGTCAGCAAGTTGCAGGCCAATCCATTCGTCGATGTTTCCATCGATAATTCCGACATCCCCCGCCATTCCGTGGATCACATGCTCCTGCAATTGGCATCAGAGCAGAACCTGCGGATCCTCACGACCGATTACAACCTGAACAAGGTTGCGCAGATTCATGGCGTGACGGTGCTGAACCTCAATGACCTGGCCAATACGTTGAAGTCGCAGGCCATTCCGGGAGAGACGCTGGTGGTTGAAGTGGTCAAGCACGGCGAAGGGCCGACGCAGGGCGTCGGCTACATGCCTGACGGCACGATGGTGGTGATCGAAGATGCCGCGGCGCATGTCGGCAAAACCGTGTCGCTGGTCGTGACCAACTCCCTGCAGACCACGGCGGGGCGAATGATCTTCGGCACGCTCAAGGATGTTGGCGCTGCGACGGCGGACGAGACGACTCACGTTGACGCCATGGCCAAGGCGGCCACCAGCCAGCCCCGCACGCCGGTCCGCACGATCAAAGTGGACGGCGGCACGGCCGCGCCGAGTTCAAGCGCACCGACAGTCGAATCACGACGCAACCCGCGGCGGTGAGGAGCCCCATCGCCGGGCCGATACGGCCCGGCTCGCGATTGTTCATTCCCATTCAATCGTCGCGGGCGGCTTGCTTGAAATATCGTACACCACGCGGTTGACGCCTTTTACTTCGTTGATGATCCGGTTGCTGATCGTGCCCAGCACGGCGTAGGGAATCTTGGCCCAGTCGGCGGTCATGAAGTCCTGCGACTCGACCGCGCGGATCGCCACCACCGATTCATAACTGCGGCCGTCGCCCATCACGCCCACGCTCTGCACGCCCGGCAGCAGCACAGCGAACACCTGATTCGTGCTGCGATACAGGTTGTTGGCGATGATCTCCTCCAGCAGAATTTCATCGCAGTCGCGCAGCACGTTCAGGCGCGCCGGCGCGACCTCGCCCATGATGCGCACCGCCAGCCCCGGACCCGGGAACGGATGCCGCCAGACGATCTGCGCGGGAAGGCCGAGCACTTCGCCCAGTTGCCGCACTTCATCCTTGAACAGGCTGCGCAGCGGTTCGATCAACTTGAAGCCGAGTTCCTTGGGCAGGCCGCCGACGTTGTGGTGCAGCTTGATGTTCGCCGCCGTGCCCGCATGTCCGTGGCCGGATTCGATGACGTCTGGATACAGCGTGCCCTGCGCGAGGAATTCGATGCTGCCGTGGCCGTCTTCACTGATCTTGGCCGCGGCGGTCTTGAACACGTCGATGAAACGGTGGCCGATGCGCTTGCGCTTTTCCTGCGGATCGGTGACGCCTTTGAGATCATTGAGAAACTCCCGCGAAGCATCGATGACGCGCAGGTCGATGTCGAAGTGATCGCGAAAGGTGGTTTCGACCAGGTCGCGCTCGTTCTTGCGCAGCAGGCCGTTGTCCACGAAAATGCACGTGAGTTGGTCGCCGATCGCCTTGGCGATGAGCGCCGCGGTCACGGAAGAATCCACTCCTCCGCTCAAGCCGCAGATCACCCGTCCGCTGCCCACCTGCTTGCGGATGCGCTCGCACTCGGCCTCCATGAAGTCCGCCATGCGCCACGTGCCCGAGCAGCCGCAGATTTCGTAGAGAAAATTGCGCAGGATGTCCACGCCGTGCGGCGTGTGCGTCACTTCCGGGTGAAATTGCACGCCATAGAACGGAATCTTTCTGTGGCGCACCGCAGCGAATTCGCACGTCTCGGTGCTGGCGAGGGTGTCAAACTGTTTGTCCAATCCCTTCACCTGGTCGCCGTGGCTCATCCACACGGTGGTCTGCGCTGGAATGCCC
>CAMPIL010000376.1 GCA_946886375.1 uncultured Phycisphaerales bacterium | reverse complement strand
AAGCAGAGCGGTGCTGGCCATGAGAGTCGGCTCCAGTGCAAACATATCGCCGCCGATCGGGTGAGGCTCGGCGGCGAGGTGAAGATGGGGGGAGCCGTGCCGCGGCGAGACGCGCGTCGCGGTGGTTTCGGTTCGCCCTTCCAGTTGCCGACGGAGTTAGCTGACGGGCTCGACCCGGGAAGTGGTCTAAGCGATGGTTCATCATCGCCATGCGCCCCGTCCTCAACTGATGCGTGCATCGAGCACGAATAGATGAGGAAGGTGGTTCCTCCGCGGCCGCGCTCAGGAAGGAGCGAGGCCTTAGGCTGCAAGGCGGATTAAAGCCGCACGAATGTCAGGCGTCAAACCGGCGGACTGGGGCATGCAGCGGGTGAATCATGCGTTTCGGGTGCCTTGTTATCTTCAGTCTCTTGCGTTCGCACAAGAAGACCCTGGCGTGACGCTGGAAACAGGCGCGTGATGGACGGGCACAGCCGAGCCGCTCTGTTGGCGGGTGAATCCCGCTGCGGATATGCTCTTGCGTCCTGATGCACTTTTTGGAGACCGCTCATGCCCGTGAAGAAAGGCGATCGTGCCCCTGCGTTCAAACTTCCGCAGAAGCCCAAGGATGAGGTGGATGTCGGCCAGCACATCGGCAAGCAGCCGGTGGTGCTGCTGTTCTTCCCGTTTGCGTTCAGTTCCGTCTGCACCGCAGAGATGTGCCACTATCGCGACAACTGGCAGCAGTACGGCGAACTCGGAGCGCAGGTCTTCGGCATCAGCATCGACAGCCCGTTTGTCACCGACAAGTTCCGCCAGGCTGAGAACATCCCGTTCCCGATCCTCTCGGACTTTAACAGAGAGGTTTCGAAACAGTACGACGCATTGCACGAAGAACTGATGGGTCTCAAGGGCGTGTCCAAGCGGGCGGCGTTTGTCATCGGCAAGGACGGCACGGTGAAATACGCATGGGTGAGCGACAACCCCGGCGTACAGGTGAATTTTGATGAGATCAAGGCTGCACTGGCGTCGTGAAGCCTGATTTCTCCCTCGCTGCCATAAAACCCGTGATGGTTCGTTATGCGGTCATGGCGATGACCTCCAAAAATGCAATTCCGGCTCGCACTGCGGCGGCGTGGTTCATCGGCGTGCTGCTGCTTGCTACAGGCATGCGACCAAGCCTGGCCCACGCGCGCCAGGTGGATGCCTCGACCGCGATGGACACGGCGCTTCAGCCGGACTTCCTGCGGCGCGACCTCGTGCAGTTTCAGGACGATTTGCGGCTGGATGAAAGTCAAACCACCATCCTCGAAACGTTGTTTCGCGATTACGAAGAGACATTCAAAGCAGGCGCGGACGCAGCACGCCAGGAGTTCGCGCAGTTGAAGCCGGTGCTGGGCGTCGTCGATCCGGAAATCGAGCAGCGCAGGACGGAGATCCGCGACCGCGTCGCCAAACTTCTGGAAGAGACTCGCCAGATGCGCGAGAACATGGGCTCGGGCGGCGATGAGCAGGAGTTCCGCAGGCAGTTCACGGAGAAGGCTGAGCAACTGCGGCAGGAACTGCGATCGCTTCAAGGCGAGCCGCTGACGCCCGAGTCGATCAAGTCCATTCTCGCCAAGTCTGCGACGCACCTGGAGGCCTGGCGGATTCGGAAGTTGCAGCTGCGCGATCAGTTCATCGCCAACGTGTTGGCGATGTTGTCAGACGAGCAGGAATCGCTCTGGCCCGCGCTACAGCGCAAACTCACGCGGCAGAAGACGATCGCGCTGGGCCGCCTCTCGGGCGAATCGGTCGATGTACTTCAAATCGTCGGCGAGCTGAAACTGGATTCCGCCGCGGCTGCGGCGATCGCGCCGACGCTGGCGGATTATGAAATCAAAGTCGATCAGGCTCTCACCCTGCGCAATCAATACGTCGAGTCATCCCAGCGTGATCTGCTGCTGGCCATGCAGGCCGGGGAGATGAACACGTGCCAGGCAATCCTCACGCGGCAGATTCAACTTCGCACAGCGGTGCGCGATGTGAATGACAGCGCAGCGCAGGTGATCGCCAACGCCCTGTCGGCAGGGCCGGCTGCCGAGTTCACCAACGCATACCGCATGCGCGGCTATTCGCGCATCTACCGCTCAACTCAGGCGCAGCGGCTGTTCAAGGCGGCGAAGGAGCAGCAGGGGATTGACGCAGGACTGGTTCAGTCGATCCAGGGGCTGGAGAAGGCGTTTCTCGAGGAGATCGCCGGCGTCAACGAGCAGATTCTGCACGCGGTTCGAACTCACGAACCGGCCGAATTCATGTCGCGTGCGCAGGTCAGTTTGCGCGACCCGGCCGAACGGCCGGCCGAGGCTGTGACGGGGAGAGCGCCCATTGCCGAGGCGTTCGCAAGGCGTCAGGCGATTGCAGACCGTTATGTAGCGCAGTTGAAGGCGGTGCTGCCTCCGGCGGTGCTCGAAACCCTGCCTGGCATGACCGCCGCGCGTGAAGATGGGTAAATTCGAGGCGACCCACAGATCTCGATCTGCGAGCGCAAATTTAGCGCTATGGATGGTCAGCCGGCGAGCGGGAAAGTCCGAGAAATCGGGGAAGGCGTCACGGTGAGTCATTCCGTCGCCACCGCTGCACGAAAGTGCTGGGGGCTGATGATTGCATTTTTGCTGTAAATCCGTCCGCAATTTACAGTTGCAAAACGAAGATGTGTCGTGCATACTAGGTGAACGCCCACCTGCGTTTGCCGTGCCCCTCTTTGGCAGACGCTGTGGTTGTACGGAGTGCGGAGATCGTTGCGGAAGGTCTATTGAGTTCGAGGAGACTGCGCTTTGGCCAGATTTATGGTTATCTGGACGCAATGCATCAATCGGTTTTGGCATCGCAAGCATGCCGGGAACCGAGTTCCTGTCGTTTTGCAGACAGCGACATTGATCAACGCCCGATTGCCCAGGCATGGTCGATTCGCAGCCAACGTTCGCCGATAGCCCAGACTGTAAACCGGTCCAACCGGTTTGTTCTAGATTCTGATTTTCAGTGAGTCGTACCCACCCAGTGTAAGGAGGCAGTGACAGATGAGATTCCAGTGTAATTCCAACCCCACAAAGGCTGTGCCCACAGTGCTTGCAGCGCTGTGTATGGCAACGCTGACGTCGGCCACTCTGGCCAATAAAACGTCGGTGCCAGTCGATTCGCTCCGTACGCCAGGTCTGGGCGTGCAATTAGCCACCGACGGCGCCGGCACCGTTCAAAACTTCGAGTCGTTCACCAACGGCTTTGGCTGCGGCCAACAGGGCTGGACGGGCTTCTGCGATGGTACGACGCTCAATGCGGTCAGCGCCCAGGCGAGTTCGATGG
>CAMPIL010000375.1 GCA_946886375.1 uncultured Phycisphaerales bacterium | reverse complement strand
ATTGGCTATTGGACAACGAGGTGCGCCTGCGCGGCGATTGGTCGCAGACCGTCGACTGCGCACCGGGCGGCTGGTGCTTCGAGTATGCCAACCAGTTCTATCCGGATCTGGACGACACGGCGATGGTCGCAATGGCGCTGGTGAACAAATTTGGCGATCCTTTGCGCGATGCCGCCAACGCTTTGCCTCCCGACCTGGGCGTGTTCCCCGCTTATGCCGTCTCTCCTGGGTTGAAATCCCGCGGTGCCAGCGAGATGGTTGAGATGCGGGGCGAACAAAACAGCGTTCAGTACAACTTCCCTTCTGACTATCCGCTCCTGGATGTCGAGGAAGACGACGGAGCGGGAGCGCGAGAGGGCTCGACCAGACTCGACTCTCGCGTCGCACGCCTCGATCGCATCCTGGCCGCCACCGCGCGCGCCGAAAAGTGGATGCTCGCCATGCAAAACCGCGACGGCGGTTGGGGCGCCTTCGATCGCGACAACGATCGCGAGTTTCTGTGCTACGTGCCGTTTGCCGACCACAACGCGATGATCGACCCCAGTACGCCCGATCTGACGGCCCGCGTACTCGAGGCGCTAGGCCATCTCGGCAAGCGCGTCGACCATCCGGCGGTCGATCGCGCCGTCGCTTACCTTCGCCAGACGCAAGAGGCCGATGGAAGTTGGTTCGGCCGCTGGGGAGTCAATTACGTTTATGGCACGTGGCAGACGCTCGTCGGCTTGACCGCAGTCGGCGTGCCCAAGGATGATCGCGCGATCGTGGCCGGTGCCGATTGGCTGATCGCTTATCAGCAATCCAATGGCGGCTGGGGTGAATCCCCCGACAGCTACGCCGAGCCCCACAAGCGCGGCCAGGGCAAAACCACGGCTTCACAAACCGCCTGGGCCGTGCTCGGCTTGATCGCGGCTGGCAAAGCGGATCACACCGCCGTTCGCCGCGGAATTGCCTACCTCCTCGAACATCAGCGCCCCAATGGGGGCTGGGACGAAACGGAGTTCACCGGCACAGGCTTCCCGCGCGTGTTTTACCTGCGGTATCACATGTACCGGTTGTATTTTCCGCTGATGGCGATTGGGCGGTATCTGGGTGCGCATGGAGTTTCCCAGCGTGATTCCCGACGCCTCACAATGCGATCGGAAGCTCTTATTTCCGCCAGATTGCAATGAACAGCAACCCAAACGCAAGCGCCGCTGCGATTAAGCCCATCGCCTGCGTTTCACGAATGCCCGACGTCGTGAACGCGGTCGCCAATCCAAAACAGCCGGTGAGCAAGGTCGCCAGCGCGAGCAGGCTCGCAGCCATACGAAAATAGGTTTGGAGCCGCGGCGTTGGAGTTTCACGCATGTGCCGCATCGTACCGCTTCGCCGGCAGTAGCACGGGGCTGTTCGACATCAGTAAACTCTGGACTGCTGCATGGACCTCGTCCTCCACAAGCCCCTCGGAATCATCGCTGGCCAAGGCCGGCTGCCGCTGCTGGTGGCGCGTGGCATGCGCAGCGCGGGGGCGCGGGTGTGCTGCGTGGGATTGCGCGATCAATACGATCTGCAACTGCCGCTGCTGTGCGATGCGTTTTCGCCCGTCGGCCTTGTGCGCCTGGGCGCGTGGATTCGGTTCTTCCGTAAGAATGACGTTCGCGAGGCAGTGATGATCGGCGGGGTGAACAAGACCCGCATGCACGATCCGTGGCGGCTGTTCCGGCAGATCCCGGATTGGCGCGCGGCGGTGCTGTGGTATCGTCACCTGCGCCACGACCGCCGCAACGCCACCGTGCTGCGGGCGCTGGCGGATGAACTGCGCCGCAATGGAATCACGCTCATCGACTCAACGGCCTACATCTCCGACCATCTTGCCAGCGAAGGCGTGATGACGCGCTCGCAGCCGTCCTCGCAACAGCGTGGCGACATCGACTTCGGCTGGCCTCTTTTATCCCAGACCGTTGAATTGGACATCGGCCAGTCGATCGCGGTGCGCGAGCGCGATGTCATCGCGGTTGAGGCGGTGGAGGGAACCGATGCGATGATCGAGCGTGCCGGCGAGTTGTGCAAGGCCAGGGGTTGGACGCTGCTGAAGACCGCCAAGCGCAATCACGACATGCGAGCCGATGTGCCGACGATCGGCCTGGCGACGATAGAACGGGCCGCCAAGGCGGGTTGCACGTGCATCGCGCTGGGTGCGGGGCGGGTGATTTTGGTTGACAAGCCCGCGGTGCTGAAGGCGGCGGACGAAATGCGGATTGCGGTGGTGGGGGTCGATGCAAGTACCGCTGAGTGATGATCCGAGATTTGGTTGTGCGATGTCGATTGTCTCTCTGACAGGTGTGCACGTTGTGCCGATGAATCTGACCCATGCCCGCGAAACGTTCGGCCTCACTTCAGCGCAAGCATCCCAAGCGGATTGAAATACCGATCCTGATTGTGCTCAGCACGGTCTTGATTGGCGTGGGCCTCATGATGCCGGCGGTCCAGACGCAGGCGCTATTCTGGCGCAATGAATACTCGGTTCTCCTGAACATCAAGCAGTTTTCGAGGGAGGGAAAGCACGCGGCCGCCATGATTCTCGCGCTGTGCGCGGTGGGCTATCCGGCGACCAAGATCGGCCTGCTCAGTTTCTTCTGGCTCTTTCCCTTCCCGGCGAAATGGCGTGCGTGCAGCATCCAGTTTATCCGTATGCTTGGCCGGTGGGGCATGGTGGATGTGATGACCATGACGTCGATTGTGCTGGCGAGTCTGACGATCGGTCCGCTCAAGGCGACGCCGCAACTGGGGCTGTTTCTCTATGCAAGCGGAATCATGTGCCTGATGTTCGTCGGACTACTGATGTCGCGCCTGTCACGCGTGGAGCGATGAGAACACCGGCGCACGGAATCCCGCGGGACGATCTGGATTGACAAAAGTGGGGTTTGTTTACAAACGAAACTATGAGCAGGCCCTTCAGCATCGCATGGAAAGGCGGGGCTGCGGCCCGGGGCCACGGCCGCGGTGCAAGCCGGCATGACCGCATGATGCAGAGTGCGCAACGCCTTGATGACAAGTGCGAGCGACGGCCGTCGATTACTCATTTCGTTTTTAAGCAAAAACCCAACTATGGTGATCGGGAAACACTGCGGAGCGCTGGGCCTGTCGCGGCATCCGTGCCAGGCCACTGGGTTGCTATGCTTCCACACGTGTCCGCCGATGTGCCGCTTCAGTTTGTCTCGCGCGCCGGTCTCAAACTCGATCACGCCTTGCGCGAATTCAAGTTCGATGTCACTGGCCTGCGATGCGCCGATTTCGGCTGCAACGTCGGCGGATTCACCGACTGCCTGCTCCAGCGCGGAGCGGCGAAGGTCTACGCGGT
>CAMPIL010000374.1 GCA_946886375.1 uncultured Phycisphaerales bacterium | reverse complement strand
ATCGAATGGACCAGCACGCGCAGGCCGAGCGCGATGCGGCTGCCGCGCTCCATATCAATCAGCGAAAGGACGCCCGATGGTCCTTTCGTCAGAGCGACATCGCTGTCACCGTTGAACACCCGGCCGGCGGCCTTTCGCGGCTGTTGTTGTTCTCACGCAATCTTTCGGCGGGCGGCATCTCGTTTGTGCACAACGGGTTTCTTTATCCGCAATCGCGCTGCAAAATCACATTGCCGAAATCCGATGGCCAGTTCATCACCGTCACCGGCGCGATTGTCACGTGCAGGCATCTGAACGGGCTGCTGCACGAAATCGGTTTGAAGTTCGATCGCCGCGTCGACCCCGGCGCGTTCCTGGGCGCGGTGGAGCGGCAGAGCAGCGAAACCGAGGAAACGCTCGAACTGCCTGAACTGCACGCTCGCGTGCTCGCTGTGGAAAGCAGCGAAGTGGACGCCACGCTGCTGCAACATCATTTGAAAATCAGCGGCATGGCTCCGCAATTGGCCACGACGACCGGCGCGGCATTGGACCTGATCAAGCAACATGTCGCAGACATCGTGCTGTGTGAACTGAACATCGATGGTGGTGACGGCGTGGAATTCATCCAGAAACTGCGCGAGGCGTCCTTCACCGGTCCGATCATGGTGATCACCGCCGAGACCGATCAAGCCCGGCTTGAGGCCGCCACGACGGCCGGGGCTGAGCACGTGCTCGCCAAGCCTTACGACACCGGGCAACTCCTGAGCCTGCTGGTCGAAATGAACCAGAAGATCGGCACCGTGTTGAACCGCGCGGCCCTGTTTAGCAGCGTTGACGAGCAGGCGGGCATGGCTGAACTCGTGGTGAACTACATCGAACAGGTTCGGCATATGGCCCGGCAGATCGACCAGGCGGTGGGACAGGACAACATCAAAGCGGTCCGCCAGTTGTGCCTGGGTTTGAAGGGGTCAGCATCGGGATATGGATTCGGCCCGCTGGGCGAGCATGCGTCGCAGGCGATCGCCGCGCTTGATTCGGGACAGGCGCTGCGCGAAGTTCAGCCGCGATTGCGAACACTGTGCATGCTGTGCCAGCGACTGCGCGTGAGGCCGAAGACCCTGATGAAAGGCGTCAATCGCGGATCTTCGCACGCAGCGTGACGCATATCGCGTGAAGTACGCGGCGTGAGGCACATCGTGTGCAGCACATCGCAAGCGCCACAGCGACCAAGGCGCCCGGCACCAGCACAAACGGTTTTAGCCAACAACCAGAATAAATTTTGCGTGGACAGTTTGCACGTTCTGATCGAATTGCTCGCGCGATGCGCGTGCTCGTGCAATGTGTTCACTTGCGCGATGCGCTCACTCGTACGATGCGCTAGTACGCGACCAGATCGATGAGCAATCGTTCCATGCCGCTCTTGCGGCCGCCGACGCCCACCGCGCCGCCGACGCCCAGCGGGCTTGTCATGCCGTAGCCCACCGCGACGTTGATCAACAGCCACGCCAGGTCTGCTGCGGATTCATCCTTGCGCACCGCTGCTTCATCTTGCAGCGATGCAAGTTCTTCGCGGATGAACTCATGCACCTTCGTGAAATGCCTGCGCAGCGCACGCGCCACCACCGGTTCGCCTTCCACTTCGGTCATCGCCTGGAAGATCACGCGGTACACGCCCTTGCCCTTCTCGTGCGTGGCGGGATTGTTCGCCAGCAGCGTTTCCAGACGCTTCTGCGGATCTTTCACCCCTTCCAGCGCGCGCTGCCAGCCGGAGATGACCTCGCGCCCGACTTCATCCACCAGAGTCACGAAAAGATCGAGTTTGTTGTCGAAGTGGCGGTAAAGGATCGGCTCGGTGATGCCAGCGGCCTTCGCCAGGTCGGCGGTCGTCGTGCCCCGATAGCCCAAACGGGCAAAGCGATCTGCGGCGACTTCCAGCAATTGACGACGACGATCCGCTGAACGCATCCGTGGCATGGGGGTGTGGCTCCTGAGCCGCATGATGTTAGTGGATGATTGCCTTGAGTGTCTACGGTGCAGTTCTGAATTGGTGCAGAGAGTTTTGCCGCGACGGCTTGCCGGCACGTCCGGCCGCCCGGCTCAACTGCAGCGCTTCGCCGCCGTCCGCCGCCGGTTGACGCCATCAGATTTCCACTGAGTCCACCTGCGTCAAGCGTGAAGGCAGAGCGTCGCTCAATCGAATGAATGACTCACGTGCCGCTCGCCGTTCACCCGGTTGAGGGACGTAGTTCGGCCGTCATCGCCGCGGAAATCATCGCGCATGACCTCAGCGCGCTATGATTCAAAGCGCTGTTGCTGTGGAGTTGTCTCCACAACCCGGCGCGAACAAAGGACCCACGATACATGTCCCAAGCACAGGATCGCGCCGCACGGTTCCACCGCGCAGCCGAGCACGGCAATATCGCCGTGATGAAACTACTCATGACCAGCGGGGCCAAGTACGACGAGGCGGGCGACCAGGGTGAAACCGCCATGCACGCCGCGGCCGGCGCGGGTCAGGCCGACGCCATTGAATTCTTGCTTGAACTGCAGTGCAGCGTCGAGGCGGAGGACGCCTCGGGCGACCTGCCCCTGCACTGGGCGGCCCGGAACAGACAGTTTGAAATCTTCGATCAACTCATCCAGGCCGGGGCCGATCCGAACGCCGCCAACGCCGGCGGCCGCACTCCGCTGCACATGGCGGTAACTGGATCCGACTCCGCCGCCGTCGAGCCCGCAGCCATTGCCAGTGCGATTCGGATCTTGGAAGCCGCCGGGGCGAAACTCGATGCGCAGGACGAAGGCGGAGCGACCGCGATTCATCTGGCCTCGCAATTGGGGCAGGTTGAGACGGTGCGCACCCTGATCGACTTGGGCGCCAAGATCGACATCGCCGATGACAACGAGCAGACGCCGCTGCACCGGGCCGCCTCGGCCGGACACCGCGACATCGTGCGTGCGCTGGTGGAAGCCGGCGCTGCGGTGAACGCCGCCGACTGCGATGGCCGCACGCCGCTGCACTGGCATCTCTCGCAGACCAGCGGAAGCAAGGAAGTGCTGGAACTGCTGCTCAAGGGCGGAGCCGACCCCAATGCCAAAGATCGTCACGGCCGCAGCCTGTTGCAGGAAGCCGACCGCAACGGCCGCCGCGATCTGGTAATGCAGACGCTGCGCCGCTACGGCGCGACGGTATAACAACTCAGCATCGATGCACGATTTAGAGCTGGGAGGCTACGCCTCCTCGGCCCGCGCAGCGCGTGCACCGCAATTCAACGGCCACGCTGATCGCTGGAAACATCCGCTGCTTCAATTGTTGCGTCCTATTTCAATCGCAATCGATCAACTGCGCCTCGCACAGCCCGGCGACGCACTTGTCCAGAAAATCAT
>CAMPIL010000373.1 GCA_946886375.1 uncultured Phycisphaerales bacterium | reverse complement strand
GAATCAAGCCCATCGCCAGCATTGCGGCATTGACTTCGTTCAACTGCAGATTCGCCAGGCCGTTGACGCTGGCGTAACGGATCAACGCGAGCAGCAGCGGCAGCGCCAGCAGCCAGACCACGATGGGCGAGCGGTCCAGTTTGTCGGGAATGTTCTTTCCAGTGGATTCCGGCTGCGGCGCCGGCACGCGCACCAACAATTGCGGGTCCATCCCCTGCATCTGATTCACGTGCTTCGGAGTGAGCATCCAGAACAACATGGGAATGATCACGAGCAGGCCGCCGGTGACGAAGAGATTGAGCGGCGAAAGCAGCGTGCGATCCAGGCTGACCCCGCCGTCGAGCATTGCGACCGCCGATTCCGGCAGCACGCGGCGGGCCGCTTCGGCCGTCGTCGCCGTCAGCGGCGCAGAGCCTGACAATCCGCCGTGAAAGATCAACAGTCCCATGTAACCCGCCGCGGCGATCAACGGGTAATGCACCGGCACGTTGCGGCGGGTGAGGTTCTGGCCGACTTCACGCGCCAGAAGCGCACCGACGATCAATCCCAAGCCCCAGTTGATCAAACCTGCGAGGCATGAAATCCCGCTGACCAGTACGACCGCGGATGCTGTGCCTGTCGGCCAGCCCGCCAAGGCGTCAATCAGCGCACGCACTGGGCGCGTTGACGCCAAGGCATGCCCGGTGACCAGCACCAGGCACATTTGCATGCCGAAGCCCAGGAGTTTCCACAGGCCGCCGTCGGCACGCCACGCGTCGAGCAGAAAAGTTGCGCGGGCCAGGAGCGATTGATTCGCCTCGCCGTAGTCGCCCAACGACAGCGCGAGAATGACCGTGAACACGGTCAACAGAATGGCGATGACGAACGGGTCGGGGCAGGTTCTTGCGAAGACGCGGCTGATGAAAAGTCCCAGGCGACTGATCATGCGCCAAAGCGTAACGCAGAATGACACACTGCGCACTGCAGCGCGACCGCAGCGTCAAAAATAAAACCAGCCGATCCCCCGGCGATCGGCTGTTGTCGTGACGAATCTCCCGACTTCTCTCGGCGCCGCGTTGGCACACGCCGCATGTTCTCTGCATTACTATTCGCCAGCCGAAACGCGGCGGTTCCACGGCGGCTGCGGGCGAGGCAACGCCCAGGCCGCTGCCTCAGGGCTCATCGTGCCAACTGTTGCTGGGAATGTCGTAAATCAGCGAACGGTCCGCAGGCTGAGAGTAGCGCTCCTTGGCGGAGTTGATGCCCACGTCGATCGAGGTTGAGAAAACCTGGGTCTCAATCGGCCGGATGGTCATCATGCCGGTCAGGCTCAGCAGGCGTTCGAGTTGCCAGGTTTGCGGCGCTTCAAACGTTCCCGCAGGCTTGTTGGTCAGTGCGGCGAGATAGTGGCGAAAATTCTCCGCAACCAGATTCAGCGCAAAATCCCTCGAGCGGCAATGCAGCACCAGCGAACGGTCGCCGAGCACTTCAAGCGCGGCAACGGCACGCAGTTCCACCAGCAGCGGCGAGCGGCCGTCTTCCAGTGCGCGAGTCATGGCGCGGGCATCGCGCTGATCGATGTCGCCTTCCACCGCGATCGCCACGAGACGAGACGTCTGGCACAGGCTGGCCAGTTGACGCAGCGCGGTCTCATCAAGCACGATCTGATCATCGCTGAACGCCTCGATGACTGGAATCGCCAGCCGCCGCGCGATCTCGCCGATGCTCATGGCAGTCTCGCCCTCGAGCCAAGCCGACTGTTCCATGCTCACCAGGAACTGCACGGCAAGGCCGGAATCCGGGCCGCAATTCAGGCCCGACAGCACATCCACGGCCTGCATGGGGCTGAGGTCGAGCGACCAGCCGAAATCGGTTTCGCGCAGGTCGGCCTGCATGGGCGAAAGAGATGCCGCAAGGCTCTTGTGCGGGTTGGCCTTTTTCTTCCACGGAAGCGCGTCCTGCTCCGGGGAGGTGAACGCGTCGTTCGCGCGATCCTCCATCGGCTGCGGGACATTCTCCGCCGGATTCGCCGGTCCATTCGTGAACGCGTTGGAAATGGTGGGTTTCATGATCGACCGCCTCCTTGCAAGAGTGGTTCGCCTGCCTGATGTGCAAGACACCAGACAGGAGACTGCATTTCAACCGGCGCGAACATGGGCCTGCCTTGAAGACTCATACGCAGAGATCTCTTCACGAGCGGCTGAAGCATTGAACAAACTCGGGCGAACAAGGTCATTGGGTTGGAAGGCTCAAACAACGTCGGGAAACGGCTTATCTGCATGCAAACGAAAACGCCCCGTCTTTCGGACAGGGCGGTTGGCGTAGGCGTTGCAATGGTTCTTGGGTGCGCTACGGGACCAGCCCTGTCCGCTTATGAAGGCGGCAGGTCTGCTGGTAAATGCACATCACGAATGTAGCGCGGTTCATGGTCAGTCTCACTGTAGACCCGATTCGCACCGAGTCAATTCCAGGTTCCTTGAAGTTCGGTGAAACTTCAGGCGGCAAATCGCTATGCTCTGACAGCCGCGCCGGCGCCACTGAACACAGAGCGGTTTCTCCCGTGCCGGATCGCCGCCGCATCACCCATGACCTTCGCCGACTTCAACCTTCATCCCATCATCGCACGCAATCTGGCGGCGATGAACTACAAGCAGCCGCGGCCGATTCAGGCCCAGGCGATCCCGCCATTGGTGGAAGGACGTGACGTGATCGGTCTGGCGAAGACCGGGACCGGCAAGACCGCCGCGTTCATCTCGCCAATTGCGCACCGCCTGATTTCTGTTTCGCCTCGCCAGGGCCGCAAGCGGTCGATTGACCCGGCGAGCCGCTTGCGGGCCCTTGTGCTGTGCCCGTCGCGCGAATTGGCCCAGCAGGTCGCTGATGAAGCCGCTCGCATCGCACAGGGCTCGGTGCTCCGCGTGGCGTGCGCCTACGGGAAGGTCGCCATTTCGCCCCAGGCCCAGGCGATTGCCCGCGGCGTGGACCTCCTGGTGGCGACGCCCGGCCGCGTGCGTGAATTGATCGAAACCGGCGCACTGTCGATGGCCCATGTGCAAGCGGTGGCGATCGACGAGGCTGACCGCATGCTGGACATGGGATTTCTCCCGCAGGTGCAGCAGATTCTTGAACAGGTGCCCTCGCCGCGTCAGACCACGCTGTTCACCGCGACCATGCCCGGAGAAATCGAGGACTTGGCGCGGAAGTTCCTCATCGATCCGATTCGCATTGAAGCAGACCCGCACACCACTCCCGTGGAGCACGTCGTCCAGCACCTGCTTCCGGTCGATGACCGCGACAAGGTTCCGCTGCTCTTGCACTTGATCACCCAGACCAAGGGCCGCGGAATGCTGGTGTTCGGCCGCACCAAGCGTCGGGTGGGCTGGGTG
>CAMPIL010000372.1 GCA_946886375.1 uncultured Phycisphaerales bacterium | reverse complement strand
TGAGACACTCTGGCGCAAGTTTGAGCAATCCCAGGCCGCAGCCGGAACGTAGAATGGCACAGCGATCTCGACGGTTGCATCAGAAGGAGGCAGCGCCGGATGAAAGGCATCATTCTCGCAGGCGGGTTGGGCACGCGGCTTCGTCCCCTGACGCTGGTGACCAACAAACACCTTCTGCCGGTCTACGACCGGCCGATGATCTACTACCCCATTGAATGTCTCTGCCTCGCCGGCATTCGGGAGATACTCATCGTCACCGGCGGCGAACACGCCGGCGACTTCCTCAAACTCCTCAAGAATGGCAAGCACCTGGGCGTGCGGCATCTGGAATACGCCTACCAGGAAGGCGAAGGCGGCATCGCAGACGCGTTGAAACTTGGCGAGGACTTCGCCGACGGCGACAAGGTGTGCGTGGTGCTTGGCGACAACATCATTGAAAAGCACATCCGCAAGGCAGTGGGGGATTTCTTCGTGCAGCCGACCGGAGCGAAAATCTTGCTCAAGCAGGTCGAGGACCCGGAACGTTTCGGCGTGGCGAAGATCGAGAACGGCCGCATCACGCAGATCATCGAAAAACCCAAGGACCCGCCCAGCAATTACGCTGTCACAGGCATTTACATGTACGACAACGACGTCTTCAGCATCGCCAAGACGCTCGAACCATCCGCGCGAGGCGAACTGGAGATCACCGACGTCAACAACGAATACCTCCGCCGCAGCGATCTCACCTACAGCATTCTCGAAGGCTGGTGGACCGACGCAGGCACGTTTGAGAGTCTGCACCGGGCGGCGCAACTGGTCTGCGAAGGCGGGGCGAACTGCGTGAACGAGCAGGCCGCCGAAGTCATCACGGCCGCGCAAAAGTAAATGAGTTCAGAACTGTAGCCCAGGGACTCCGGTCCCTGGGACAGGAGTGCCAGGGCTTTGAGCACGTCTCAATCAAAACAAGCGCGCACGATCCTCGTCACGGGCGGCGCGGGATTCATCGGCTCCAACTTCGTGCGTTTTGTGCTGCAGCAGCGGCCAGACTGGCGCGTGGTCAATTTCGACGCGCTGACCTACGCGGGCAATCTCGCCAATTTGCGCGATGTGGAGGACGACGCGCGGTATGTGTTCATCCACGCCGACATTCGCGATCGCCAAGCCGTCAGCCGCGCGCTGGAAGAGCATGAATGCGATTCGATCGCGCACTTTGCCGCCGAAAGCCACGTTGATCGCTCGATCATCGACAGTGGTCCGTTCGTCTCCACCAACGTGCTGGGCACGCAGGTGATGCTGGATGCGGCGCGCGAATACTGGGGCAAGAAGCACGGCCACGCGGCCCCGCCGCCGCGCTTCGTTCACGTGGGCACGGATGAAGTGTACGGCGAACTGCCGCTGGATCGGCCGGACCTCAAATTCACCGAGGAAACGCCGCTTCAGCCAAGCAGTCCGTATTCATCCACCAAGGCCGCAGCCGACATGCTCGCGCTAGCGTACCACCACACCTTCAAGATGCCGGTGATGGTCACGCGATGCTCAAACAACTTCGGGCCCTACCAGTATCCGGAGAAGGTGATTCCGCTGTTTGTCACCAACCTGTTCGATGGCAAGAAGGTTCCGCTGTACGGCGACGGCAAGAACGTGCGCGACTGGCTGCACGTGATTGACCATTGCGAGGCGGTGCTTGCGGTCCTGGAGCGAGGCACGCCGGGCGAGGTGTACAACATCGGCGGCAACAACGAGCGCTCCAACAACGAACTCACGCGCATGATTCTCAAATGCACCGGCCACGGCGAGGAGATGATTCAGCCCGTGCCGGATCGACTTGGGCACGACCGGCGATACGCGATCGATGCGAGCAGGATCAAACGCGATCTGGGCTGGGTTCCCACGCGCAGCGCGTGGCCGAACGCGCTTCAGGAAACCGTGACGTGGTACAACGCAAATGAGGAATGGTGGCGTCCGCTGAAATGCGCGCACGCCAAGGCGGGGGTGTGACGACGGGTACAACTCGTGGCGCGAGGGCTTACCACACCAGGAAAGTTCTGGTGATAAGCGGCCCTGGGAATGCGCCATCGTAATTGAGGATCATCGTGTTATTGCCCTGCAGCTCGATGCGCCAGCAGATTACCTGGACGCCCCATGATGGCGCTCCGCCCGTGAGCGTCATCGAGTTGTTCGGGAAATAAAGCGTGCCTGTGAGATTCGAGTTTGCCCCACCTTGAATTTCACCGGCCGAGTTGTTGTCGCGTGCTTGGAAGATCGTGACGTGCCAGTATGCGTTGCTTTCATCGGTAATTGGCGACAAATTGAGATTGACATTACCGTTGATAAAAACGTCACCACGCTTGACATAGAACATGCAGCCATTGCAGGTGAATGTGCCGCCGTTGATCCGCAGGCCATCTTGGCCACCCGATCCGCCGCCCAAGTAGTAGATTCCGGGCGAGGCATTTACGACGCCATTGGTCTTGCGAATGCCATTGGGGTACCAGCCCGGCAGAATGTTGGCGTTACCGCTTTGAGGAGGCGTGGGCTGGAGGGGACCTTGAGGCGGCTCTTGCAGATGCGCCAGTGGATCAGGAATGGGCGGCATGTTCGCATTCACATTCCCGTTCACGGTCGTATTGGACCCAAAGGCCGCATTGCCCACGACGTTGATCTCATCCGCGGAAATCGCCGGGTTGCCGTTGGAGCACAGCGCCTGGGAACTGGATGAATTGACCTGAACGGTGCCGTTGAGAACTGCACTGGTGGGATTACCGCTCAAGTTGAGCGCACAACTTCCCGTCGGATCCAGCACGAGCAGCCCAGCGCCCAATCCACCCGTGATGTATGCGACCGACGTTTGCTGCGGCTCTGAGCTGTGAACGTTGTTGATGTACGAACCAAACACCAGCGGGAGCGAACCGCCCAAGGAACCAGCGGTGCGGCGTGCGACGACCTTCGCAGCGTTTGGAATGCCCGTGCCGCCAGCGGTGAACGTGTTGGTCTGCTGATTCCATCGACCAAAGACAATGTCGCCGTCCGCGGCGTTGGCGTCATTGCGGCGCAGCTGGAGGTAACTGCGCGTGCCGGTGGAGTTTTGGCCGGAATTGGTGAATGTCGCGCCGGCGACATTGAGCAGGCCGATGTCAACGGCGGCGGTGCGCGCCGCATCAGCATCGGATCGAACCAGACGAGCCGCCGCCAGCGCCGAGGCGTCGGCGGCGTTCTTGAGTTCATGATTGGTCAACACCACCCATGCGGTGTCCGTGGCAAGGCCGACGAAACCGACGAGAATCAGAAGAAACAGCGCGGTCCACACCAAGGCGATGCCGCGACGATTCACATTTTGCCTGCTCATAGAACCCCCAAGGACCGCGAAGGCGGTCCGATAAAGAGTCCGCAAAAAAGACCGCTGCAGTCGTCCTGGACTGCCCATAGGCGTTTCT
>CAMPIL010000371.1 GCA_946886375.1 uncultured Phycisphaerales bacterium | reverse complement strand
TTGCCCTGCTGCTGCAGTTTCTTGACCACATCGGCGGGCCAGGTCCAGACCTTGCGATACGTGCCGACGGGTTCGACGCCGCACACCGCCGCGCGCACGCCGATGAGTTTTTCGTTGTTGTGGTTCTCTCGATGTTCCACATGGCCGGGCTTGCCTTGCTCGGCGAACGCCGCGACTTCATTCCACGGCTGCAGCGTGATGGCAAGATCGGGCCCCACTTCAAACGGTTCGCCCGGCGGCGGTGTGCCGTCCTCAATCAGCAATTCCCCCACGCCGTTGAGCAGCGCCATCGCGCTGCCTGCGTGCTGGTGCGGCACATCGAGCATTTCCAACTCCGGCCAACCGCAGCGGTGCAGGCCTTGCGTGTACAGCCACACCGTCGAGCGAGACGCGGGGTCAGGCTCGGCTCCCACCGCGTGTATGAACCAGAGGATCGATTCGCTCACCTCGCTGTCCTCGGGCACGATGTCGCGGTCCAGTTCATCCCGCACATGCCAGCCTTCCTTGTTCACATCCATGATTGCGGGCGAATCCGGAAAGGCCTTTGCCAGCAAGCGAAGCAGCGAAACAAAATGGCCGGTCGGATCATCCGGCCAGAGCACCGTTTCCAGTCCGATTACCCACTTGATGGATTCGGCCTTCAGGTGCGTGATAGTCTGCTGGGGTAATTGCCGCATCGGCTCAGCCCAAAGAATCGCAGGCACCGCGCACCATTCGGCGCCGGCGGGAAACTGCACGACCACCTTCCAGAGCGGCCGCGCTGAGTCTTGTGCGTCGTCAAGTCCCAGCGACGAACCCGATTCAAGCACCGTGATGTCGCCTTGGCACTGACCCTGCAGTCGCGACAGCACCTGCTCCATCGTGGGCTGGTGCTCGCCTGGCCAGAGCGTGATGAGGTCGGTCGGTTCGACCCGCTCCATCGCCCAGGGATCTGGCGCTGCATCATGATCCTGATGAAGCGGTAGTGGAAAATCAGCCGCGGGCATCACGAGAGTGTATCGCACGACCTTTGCGAGGGGCGCAGCCGCTCAGTTCGCCTATTCGCCTTGCAGGATCATGCGGTACAGCACGTACCCCATGATGACCACGCAGAAGACGCCCCCCACGAGTTTCAGATTCATTGGCGGCGCGTGCTTGCTGGCTTCCAACGCGGTGTCAAACTCGAGTTGCTCACGAATGATGTCATCCAGCGCCGAGTGCAGGGGAAGCCAATGCTCATCAGGCACCTGCACGACATAGGGACCGGGGAAATTGGTGGCTGTGGGCTGCTCGTCGAGAAGATTGACGTCATCGTCCAGACCCGCCCCCGCCGCCGTCAGCCGCACGTCGTAATCCATGGCGGCAATCGCGGTCGCGATCGCACGTCCCTTGAGCAGATCGTCGGTCTTATGCAGATCGCGCCAGACAGCCTCTAGAGCCATGGCGCGAATATATCAGAAAATCACCCTAATCGTTCAACATTTTCCCGGTGCGGCCCACCAGTCGCCGTTCACGATCGCTCAATTCGCCACGATGTTGATGATTTTGCCCGGCACGACAATCACCTTGCGGACCGTCTTGCTCTCGAGCATCTGGGCGATGCGCGGGTCGGCCAGCGCAGCGTCCTGGACGGCTTTTTCATCAGCCCCGGCTGGAACTGTGATCTTCCCGCGAACCTTGCCCATGATTTGGACTGGCATTTCGATCTCATCATCGCGCAGCAACGCCTCATTCACGGTCGGCCAAGGCTCAAAGGCAATGCACTGGCCGTGGCCAAGCTTGGACCACAACTCCTCAGCCATGTGCGGAGCAAAGGGCGACAGGGCGATGGCGAACCGCTCCAGTTGATCGCGCGTCAAGCCGCCCGATGACGTGGCGGCGTTGGTGAATTCGATCATCGACGCGATGGCGGTGTTCAGGTTCAGCCGCTCGATGTCGCTTGCGACCTTCGCGATTGTGCGGTGAAGTTGCTTTTCGATCGCTGCGTCGCCCGCTGCAGCCAATCGCAATTCACCGGTTTGTTCATCCACCGCCAATCGCCAGACGCGCTGCAGGAACCGGAACGGCCCGGCAATGTCACGCGGGTTCCACGGCTTGCTTGCCTCCAATGGCCCCATGTACATCTCGTACAGCCGAAACGTGTCAGCCCCGTATTCTGCAATCACATCATCAGGGTTGATGACGTTCTTCAGACTCTTGCTCATTTTCGCGATGATCTGCGCGACGGGTTGGCCGGTTTTGATTTCAACAAACTGGTTTTCGCCACGTTCTTCAACTTGATCGACCGGCACGAGCGATCTGTCCGGCCGCTGATATGCGAACGAAGTGATCATGCCCTGGTGGAACAATTTGCCAAAGGGCTCGGGCGTGGAGACTTCGCCCAGGTCAAAGAGAATCTTGTGCCAGAACCGCGCGTAGAGCAGGTGCAGCACCGCGTGCTCCGCACCGCCGACGTACAGGTCAACGCCGCCTGCATGATACGTCTGGGGATCGAAGCCTTCGGATTGCAATCCCTGGTTTTCGCCCTTCGGCGAAACCATCCAGTACCGCTCCGCTTCGCGGCTGACGAATCGCCGATCGTTGTGCGCATCGGTGAACCGCAGGTAATCCCAGCATGAACCGGCCCAGCCGGGCATGGTGTTGGTCTCACGCCGCACCGGTGCGTTCGGCGGCAGCAGGTCCGAAGACACGCCGGCAGCGCCGGCCGTGGTGTTCACCCAGTCTTTCGCCTTGCCCAGCAGCGGCATCGGCTCATCGGATTCAACCGGCTGGTAGTCGGCCATTTCGGGCAGCACGACCGGCAGATGTTTCTCATCGATCGGATAGTGGTTCCCCTGCTCGTCAAACACGATCGGGAACGGCTCGCCCCAGTAGCGCTGACGCGAAAAGAGCCAGTCGCGCAGTTTGTAGTTGATCTTGCGTTTGCCCCGGCCGGTGCGCTCCAGCCAATCGATGATGGTCTGCTTGGCTTGCCTCGTTGCGAGCCCGTTCAATGAGACCTCGGCGTTGGCGGAGTTGATGTTCGTGCCATCACCTTCATAGGGTTGGCGGCTGGAGTCGCCGGGCTGTTCGTTCGGGGGTTGAACGACTTCGATAATGTGAAGATTGAATTTCCGGGCGAACTCAAAATCGCGCTCATCGTGGCCCGGCACGGCCATGATCGCCCCGTGACCGTAGGCCATCAACACGTAGTCGGCGGTCCAGATCGCAATGCGCTGATTGGTCGCGGGGTTGGTCGCGTACGCGCCGGTGAACACGCCGGTCTTGTCCCTGGTTTCCGCCATGCGATCCACATCGCTGCGGTTTCGCGCGGCGTTCACATAATCGCGCAGCGCCGTGACATCGGTTTCCGGCAGAGGGTCTTCAAGCACCGCCGCGACAAGCGGATGCTCGGGCGCAACGACCATGAACGTCGCGCCGAAGAGGGTGTCGGGACGAGTCGTGA
>CAMPIL010000370.1 GCA_946886375.1 uncultured Phycisphaerales bacterium | reverse complement strand
CGGAAAGGTTTTAATTAAAACCTTTCCGTGGCCAGGAGGCAGGACTGCGATGCGGAAGAATTGGGAGGACGCGGGCGGGGTGGTTGTGAAGTTGGATGACCGGTGATCGCTCACAGGTAACGTCGCCGGAGATGCCCGCCGCTGACCGATGCGATGCGTCGGTTGCCAAGTCTTGCACGTCCCCAGCAAGACCGCCCCTGGTTCAATTCAAGTCAAGTCTCATGCCGTCGCATGCTGCACTTCGGCGACGCGCGGCTCTGCGGCCAGCAGCCGCCGGGTCCACAGCGTCAGCAACGCCGAGGTCATCAGCAGCAGCGCGCCTGTCATCTGGTGCGCGGTGGTGATGATCACTTCATAAGCGGGCGTGGGTTCATGCGGTTTGCTCATCCACACCACCATCATCGCCGAAATCCCCAGCATGATCTGCACGCCCACCAGAATCAGCAGCGTGCGGCCCAGCGCGGGCAGCACCGGCGAATCACGATACATCCCCCACGCGCGGCCGGCGACGAAAATCACCAGCGCCGTCACTATCACCGCAACCAGAATATGCGTGTACAGCGCGTGAATTGGCTCCGGTGGATTCGCCATCGCTCGCTGCAAGTGCCGGTACAGCGCGCCCAATCCCAGTTGCACCACCAGCGCGATTGTCAGTGTCATGCTCATGGCGCGGTCGATCCTGGCCGACGGCTTGCTCATCGCGGGAAGGCCGGATTTCCATGTGGTTGAGGCGAACGCTGCGATGCACGCGATCGTGGCGAAGACGATCTGGCCGAACACGCCGTGCACGATCGCCAGCGCTGTGCTCTTTTCGAAGACGCGAGCACCGCCCATATATCCCTGCACGCACACCATCAGCAGGTACGCCACCGCGAGTCCACGCATCCATCGGCGTGAATCGAGCGCGAACATGGTCGCTGCGACGGTGATCGCGGTCACCCCCACCAGCATGCCATAGAGCCGGTGTGCATGTTCGTAGAACACGCCGCCCACCATTTTCGCCAGGGGATACAGCAGCATGTTGTGGCCGAACGAGTTGGGCCAATCCGGCACGGCCAGGCCCGCTTCCAATCCCGTCACCAATCCGCCGGTCACCAGCAGCAGCCCGACAGTCGCTGCGGCAACAGTGAGAAACGCAGAGTGCCAGTTCATAGTCCGCGATGCGTGCGAGTGGCGCATCGCGGAGCCAACCACAGCTCCGAGCATGGCGAGGATGATCGAACCGCCGAAAAGGCCCAGCACCCAACTCCAGCCGTTGAGCACCTTGTCGATTTCAGATTTTCCGCTCACCAGGCTGCCCAGCAGCAGCAGGTTGAGCATCGCGGAGGTCAAGCCCACCTTCAATCCGGCAATCCAAGCCACTTCGCCGGTTTGTGTATGTCTGCCTGCGACAAATCCGCCGGCGAACAGACACAGCAGCGTCAGGGCGAACAGCGCTTCGCCGACCACCAATCCCGGCTGCATGAGCGAAAAATACGCGACCATCCACATCGTGGTGGTCGTCCCAAACCCCACGGCCAACGTTCTGCCTCGGGCCGAACGTGCCAAACTCATCTGTGGACGTGAGGTCTGAATGTTCTGCATAGGTGGACTGAGCAATTAGACCAAATGTGTCGAGCCTGATACTATGTGACAAAATTCACAAAGGCCACCGCAATATACTGCCCGGCCTGCCACCCCTTTTCGCGGATTCATGCTCCGCGTTTTCTCACCATCGTTCATGAGTTCCATTACCACGAACGCCCCTGATATCGCCGCCATCGCACCGCGCGCAGGCTTGGCGCGGATGTATTGGCAACTCACCAAGGCGCGTTTGAGCGCGCTGGTGCTGCTGACCACGGCGATTGGATTCATCCTCGGCAGCCCTGCCGCGACCGGCATCGATTGGGCGTGCCTGGCGTGGACTGTGCTTGGCACTGCGCTGGCGGCGGGGTCTGCAAGTTCGTTCAACCAACTTCTTGAGGTTCCACTTGATGCGCGCATGCATCGGACCCGCAGCCGTCCGCTTCCCTCAGGAACCATGAGTCCGACGCACGGTCTGATTGCGGCTTTTGCCATGGGCGTGGCTGGCGTGATGGTGCTGCTGGCGATGGTGAGCGCGCTGGCCGCAGGGCTGGCGCTGGCCACGATCGTGATCTATGTGTTGGTGTACACGCCGCTGAAGGTGCGCAGCACGTTGAACACCTATGTGGGCGCGGTGTGCGGGGCCATCCCGCCGATGATCGGCTGGGCCGCCGCTTCGGGCAGCCTTGATCGCGGCGCGTGGGTGCTCGCCGCCATTCTGTTCATTTGGCAGATCCCCCACTTTCTTGCGCTGGCGTGGCTGTATCGCGCGGATTACGAGCGCGGCGGATTCATGATGCTGCCGGTGATTGACCGCGATGGCAAACTGACTTGCCGCGTGGTGGTGCTGACCGCTGCGCTGCTGCTGCCGCTGGGATTGCTGGTCGCCATGCTGCGGATTGCCGGGCCAATGTACGCGGTGGGCTCGCTGGCCCTTGGATTGTGGATGATCGCCTTGTGCCTGCGGCTGTTTTTCGAACGGTCGCACGCCAACGCACGTGCCGTGTTTCTGGCCAGCATTGCCTATCTGCCGCTGCTCATGTGCCTCATGGTGATTGACCGGGGATGAAAGCGGCTGCGTCCAGCCCTCGACTTCTGACATTTGCCAGCGGCGGTTGGGTGCTGCTTCTCACGGGGCTTGTGTGCCTTGGGCTGATCGCATGGGCTGTCGCGCCGGCTGTGCTTCGCACATACAACCGGCCGCCGGGCGATGGAGAGAACATCCAGACGTACGGCTTTGACCTTTCCAACCTCAAGGTCCCGCGCGAACTGGTTTCCGCCGGAACGCTGCACCGCGACATGGTGCCCGCCATGGTGAACCCGACATCGCACGATGCGGCCGCCGCCCAGCGCTTCAACGATCCAAAGTACGGCAAGTACATGGTGTCCAGCGATCGCGTGATTGGCGTGGAGATCAACGGCGAAGCGCGGGCGTACCCCCTGCACGTTCTTTACGTACACGAAATCGTCAACGACACGCTTGCCGGCGTGCCGATTGCGGTCACCTATAACTGGCTCTGCGACAGCGCTGCGGTATTCGATCGGCGCGTCGGCGACCGGACGCTTGAATTTCGCAGCAGCGGACTGCTGTACAACTCGAATCTGGTGATGTACGACGCGCCCGAATCATCCGACAACAAACGCACACCAGAAGCGCAGCCCGAGGAGAGCCTTTGGTCGCAATTACTCGCCAAGGCAATCAGCGGTCCCGCCGCCGATCAGAATCTGGAATTGACGACGATCAACGCCGAGATCGCGTTGTGGGGCGACTGGCTGGAGCGCCATCCCGCTTCGACGGTGCTCGATCGTGAGAAGCGGTTCACCGAGCGATACAAGGATGCGGCTCCGACGCCGTATTTCCAATCCGATCAGATC
>CAMPIL010000369.1 GCA_946886375.1 uncultured Phycisphaerales bacterium | reverse complement strand
CATCGTGTTCAACGACAATCACGTGATCGTGAGCAAGACGTTCCTTCCTGAAGGCGTGAACTACGTCTTCGGCAACACCACCAAGGCTGACAATATCTTCAAGAACGACTTCGCCGCCGACAATGGGCAGGGCGTCAACAGCCCATTTGGCGACGATGGCTGGCTGGTGATGATCGGCAACAACCCGGGCCACATGCAGGGCTCGGTGGACGACATCACCGGTTTCACGACCCGATGGGATTGAGTCCAAGCATTCCGCAGATTTTGAATCCACGTTCAACCCCCCGGCTCCTTGTGGAGCCGGGGGTTTTTCGTGCGCAGCGTCTTTTCATTCAGCCCGCGTTGAAAAACGAAGCCCTGTTCTTCCATTCTGACCATGCCAGACGGCGCATCTATACTTACCCGCGAACGCCGACACAGCAGCAAGAGGTGCAATCGTTGAGCATGTTTGATGCGGGCATCAGAATTTCCAGGGTGAAGCGGAACGCAATCCTGCGCCGCATCGCACGACGGGTCATGATTGCAGCGACATTGTTGCTGACCTTGGCGAACGTCCCGGCCGCTGAGCTGCCGGCTGAGACTGCAGCTTCAGCAACCGTGCCTTCGGCCTCCTCGGCAGTTCCGGCGATCCCGGCTTATCGCCAGGCGAACAACGTCGCCATTCTGTCAATTCATGGCGAAATCGACCAGGTCACGCTGACATCGCTGGAGCGTCGGATGAAGCGCGCGGTGAAAGACGGCGCAGACGCGGTGGTGTTGGACATCGATACGCCCGGCGGCGACATGTTCGCCACGCTGGAAATCTGCAATCTGCTCAAGAGCCGCACCGAAACGCCCGCCAACCTGGTCGCGTGGGTGCATCCCACCGCCTACTCCGCGGGCACGATCATCTCACTGGCCTGTCGCGAGATCGTCGTCGCGCCCGGCTCCACGATCGGCGACGCGGCCCCCATCGACATGTTCGGCAGACAACTTTCGCCCACCGAACGCGCCAAGGCGCTCTCGCCGCTGCTCACGGAAATCATCGATTCCGCCCGGCGGAACCATTACGACGAGAAACTCGTGCAGGCATTCGTCATGCTCGGGCAGGAACTCTGGATGATCGAGAACATCACCACCGGTGAGCGCGTGTTCGTCGATCGTGCGGAGTACCAGACCGTGTTCGGCGAAGATCCGCCCACGCAGCATGCGCCGCCCTCTGCGGGTGCAACCGCGGCCTCGGCGTCGCCCCTGCGCCCGCTGGTGAATCAGAACATTCCGCGCACGAGCGACAACGCCGCGCTTGATGCGGAGGAACTTCAGAAGCAAAGGGATTTCGAGCAAACGCTGCCGCCGGCGCGAAAACCGCTGACTGCGGCCGATGCGGGCCAATGGCGGTTGCTGATGCAAGTGTCCGATGGCACGACCCTGCTCACGCTCAAGCCCGACGAGGCCATTTTTTACGGATTGGCCAGCGCGATCATCACAAATGACGCTGACGTCAAAAGTTATTTCGGCGCACAGAATCTCGTGCGCTACGACCAGACATGGTCGGAGAACCTTGTGCGCTTCCTGATCAGTTGGCCGGTCAAGATTCTCTTGATCGTGATCTTCCTGATCTGCCTGTTCGTCGAATTGGCGATGCCGGGCTTCGGCGTGTTCGGCGCGACGGCGATCGTGGCCCTGCTCATCCTGATCGGCGCCCCGGCCCTGGCGGGACTGGCCCAGTGGTGGGACATCCTGCTCATTGTTGTCGGCCTGCTGCTGGCGGCTGCGGAATTGTTCATCATTCCCGGCACGGGCGTGGCGGGGGCCTTGGGGGCGCTGTGCCTGCTGGTCGGCCTGGTCGGCACGTTCGTCAGCGGCGATGTCACCACCGCTCAAGGGCAGGATCAACTTTGGACCGGCATGCTTGTTACGCTTACCTCGGTATTTGTCGCTGGCATTGGCATCTGGTTCCTCTCGCGGCAACTTCACTCGTTCCCCGTGCTCAATCGCCTGATCCTTCACGCAGAGGTGGGTGACGGATCGCACAGCGCAACAGGGCCGACCACGAGCGTGCTTGCGGCCATGGGCCCTCCGCCGCGGACGCTTTCGCAGGGTGACGTCGGCGTTGCTGAAACCGATCTCCGACCCGCCGGCCGCGCGATCTTCGACGGCCGATTGCTGGATGTGAAGTCCAACGGCGGGTACATTGAGAAAGGCACATCGGTGCGCATCGTGTCGGTTGGGCGGTTTGTCATTGAGGTTGAGGAGGCCAGCGCATGAGCGTGCTCTTCGCGCAGGCGGCGGTTTCGTCCGGTGCAGATGAAACTTATCTCTTTTGGGCGCTGGCGCTATTAGGGGCGTCGCTGATCCTGCTGTTTCTTGAGTTGTTCGTGCCTTCCGGCGGCTTGATCGGGCTGCTCGCGGGTGTGGCTGCCATCGGTTCAATTGTCGCATTCTTCCGTTACGACACGACTTGGGGCATGGTCGCCACCGCGGCGTATCTGATCCTTGGCCCGATTGTGGGCATCTTCGGGTTCCGCTTATGGCTTAATTCGCCGCTTGCCCGCCGCATGATCCTGGGCGGTGAGGAAATGAGCGATTCGGAACTCGAGGGCGACATGGCCATTTCCGACGCCCACGCCAGGCAGGAACGTCTGGCGCAACTGCGGCAATTGATCGGAGCCCAGGGCACTTCCGTCACCCCGCTTCGGCCGGTGGGCATTGTCAAGATCAACGGGCAGCGCATCGACGCCATGGCGGAATCGGCCATGATTGATGCCGGATCGCCGATCGTCGTCACCGATGTGTACGACAACCAAATCAAGGTGCGGGCCATCTGAACGCCGGCAGGCTTCTGCGAACCCAGGCGATGCGCACTGCGGATGCCGACGGAGTTGCTACAGTGTGGCCGGCTGGTCGCCCGTGCAACACGATGAGGCGCCGCGCACGCAGCCAGGATCGATCATCCACCGCGGCAGCATCGATCGCGACGGGCGAATGCTCCGGCGGCGGCTCTCGCGTTGCGGGCGCCCCTATCATCTGTTCTTGTCTTGGCATCTGGTCTTGGATTGAGCAGGAGTTTCAATGCAACCGATTCTTTATGTTGTTCTCATCGCCGCAGCCGTCGTTGTCCTGATCGGATTGTTCGTCATCGGACAGTTCTTCACCCTCTGGGTTCAGGCGCTGGTCTCCGGCGCACGCGTGGGGCTGGTCGAGCTGGTGATGATGCGGCTGCGGAAAGTTGATCCGCGCACGATCGTGTACAACCGCATCAGCGCGAAGAAGGCCGGGCTGGACATCGCCACGAACCAGTTGGAATCGCACTATCTCGCCGGCGGGCGCGTGACGAATGTCGTGCGGGCGATGATCGCCGCGGACAAGGCGAAAATCGATCTGCCTTGGGACCGCGCCACCGCGATCGACCTCGCCGGCCGCGATATCGTGGACGCAGTGAAGACTTCCGTCGACCCCAAGGTCATTGACTGCCCGAGCCAGAAC
>CAMPIL010000368.1 GCA_946886375.1 uncultured Phycisphaerales bacterium | reverse complement strand
GGCCATTGCCGCCCTTCAGACGGAAAAAGACTGGCGCACGGCCTGCAAAGACGACAACGGCAGACTGTTGCGCGACTTCCTGATCGACGGCGCGACTGTTGATGTCATGCTGACTGACTTGTCGACAAGCGAGCCGCCGGGTCCTTTGACCGAAAATCTGCTGATCACTGCAACGGGAACGGTCAACGGCGTGCGGCAGTCAGCCACGGCCAACGCGTTTGTGCCGCTTGATCCGGGCAACGTCGCAGACGTGGACCTGAGCGAATTCGCGGTGTTTGCTGGATCGTCGCTGACGATGACCGGTCAATCCATGATCACGCGCTGGCCCATGGCGCCTCTGAGCACGCTTGGGCGGCGGATCGCCATCGGCACACGGGCGACGGGGTCGGCGAGCATCGTGCTTTCCAACGACGCGGCTGCCATCGACGCCACGGTGTACGCCGCGCCCGGCGCATCGTCGTCATTGGTGTCGATCGCATCCGGAGCGCCGGTTGAGTTGATCTCGCTCACGGACTCGATGCCCATGCCTGTCCCGGCGTTTCACAATGAAGCGCTTGCCGCTGTGACGCCCGCAGACTTTTCAATGAGTGGCGGCACGGCGACCGTACTGGCTGACACGCAGAGCCACGCAATCGAAATCAAGAACAACGCCGTGCGCACCCTGAAAGGCCACATCACCGTCGTCGCCGAACAGGACTTGAGCATCAACACAGGCGCCAAACTGATCATCGACGGCAACGTGAAGATTGTCGTGTTCGGCAGCCTGCGGATGGATCAGGGCTCCATCGAGGTCAAGCCGACGGCCCGGCTGCGCCTGTACGTGCGGGGCACGCCCGGTTCAACCGCTGTGGAAATCCGCGATGGATACATCGGCGACCTGCGAGCCAACACGCTGCGCGACAATTCCGGCAAAGCCTTGTGGATGGACCCGCAGCGCATCACATTGTTCAGCGCCCAGCCGGTCGATACGGCACTGGAGTGGCGCATCGATCGCAACTCGGTCATCAAGGGTTCAATTTACGCCCCGCATGCGATGAAGGTCAGCCTGGAGGAAACGTCCGCGCTGTACGGCCGCATCATGTCGAACGTGGTCGAAATGAAAGACCAAGCTGCGGTGTTCTATGATCCCTCGCTGGATTCGCGATGCGGCTACACGAACCTTGAGAGTCCCCTGTACGACACGGACGGGCATATTGTGAATTCATTCCGCACCATGACCGTGCTCGAGCCCACGGCATTGCAGACGCTTGCCGATTCAACCGGCGTGGTGATCAAGGCCGATGCGGGCACGCGCGTTCAATGCACGCCGTCTGATCTGGTTTCAAACGAAGAGGACGACGTGGCCCCCACCGATCCCACGCCACGCACCGTGCAAGTGCAGTACGACCTCACGTGCTTCGGCACGGACGTTCACGGTTGGGAATGATGCATGAATTCGCATGCTTTCCATTCCGGCCTGCGGACCAGCGCCGGCCGCCGAAGCGCGAGCCGGCCCGCGTTCACGCTGCTGGAGATGCTGGTGACGATCACCGTTCTGGCGCTGACGGCCGCGATGGTCGCGCCCATGTTCAGTGACGACGGTCGCCTTCGCGTCATTGCCGCCGCGAGCATTTTGTCATCCGACATCGAACTGGCGCAGGTCATGACCATTTCGTTCCCCAATGATCCGGTCGTGGTTCGTTTTGACACCGCGCTGCAACGATACTGGCTGGCGTACGCCGCCGATCCTGATACACCTCTGGTGCGCATCGACAACGGCGAACCGTACCTGGTGACACTTGGACAGGGACGGGCCAGCAGCGCGGCGGGCGTGTCAATGACGCTGGACCAGGTGACCAACGACATGCTCGCGTTTGAAAGTTCCGGCGGGCTCACCGACTTCACCACCACGCCCCGCATTCAACTGGGAATGAGCGGCAATGCCATCACGTTGACTGTCGCGCCGATGACCGGCACAGTCATCGAGAACGACGGCCCGATCGAAACGCCCAAGGAAGAATCAAAATAATTTCAGCCTGCAATCGCGGCGCGAACTATCGCAAACCATATTCCTTCAGTTTGCGATACAGCGTTCGCTCGCCAATGCCCAGCAGGTGCGCCGCCTGCTCGCGGTTGCCGCCGGTCATGGCGAGCGTTTGACGGATGGCTTCCTTTTCAAGTTTGTCCAGGCCCACGCCGGCCAGGCTGCCGACGCTGGATGAATCATCGCCGTCGGGCGAGCGAATTTCCTCCGGCACGTGGCGGACATCGAGCACGCCCCCGGAATCATCGCCCATCACGATCATTCGCTGCACCACGTTGAGCAATTCGCGCACGTTGCCCGGCCAGGGATAGGCCACCAGGCGCATCATCGCGGGCTCGCTGACGTTGGGCACCGGGCGGTTCAACTCGGCCGCGAAACGGCCGGCCCCATGATTCACCAGCCGCGGAATGTCATCGCGCCGTTCGCGAAGAGGCGGCACGTGAATCTCCGTTCCCTTGATCCGAAAGTACAGGTCATCGCGAAACTTGCCCGCGGCCACGGCGGCTTTCATGTCCTGATTCGTCGCGCTGATGAAACGGACATCGGTCTTGCGCGTTTCGTTGGAGCCAAGCCGCACGATCTCGCCCGTCTCCAGCACACGCAACAGTTTGGCCTGCATCGTCAGCGGCATGTCGCCGATTTCATCGAGAAACAGCGTCCCGCCGTCGGCATATTCAAAGACGCCCTCGCGATCACGATCCGCCCCGGTGAACGCACCGCGAACGTGGCCGAACAGTTGATCCTCCAGCAGCGTTTCGCTTTGCCCGGCGGCGTTGAAGGTGACGTACCGCTTGCCGGCGCGTTTGGAATGCTTGTGAATGGCTGCTGCGATCAATTCCTTGCCCGTGCCGGATTCCCCAGTGATCAGCACCGGGATGTTGCTCGGCGCGACCTGCTTGATGGTGGCGATGATTTTCCTGATGGCCGCGGATTCGCCGATGATCCCCTCGAATCCGTACGCGGACTTCACCTGGCCTCGAAGCGCCGCGTTCTGATGCCGCAGCATGACGGTTTCAGCAGCCCGGTTCACCAGATTGCGGAAGACCACGAGGTCCAGGGGTTTTTCGATGAAGTCGTACGCCCCGCCCTGCAGCGCGGCCTTGGCGGTCGGCACATCGCCGTGGGCGGTCACCATGATCGTCGCGGCTTCGGGCTGGTGCTCCTTGGCGAGTTTGAGCACCTCCAGCCCGGCGGTTTCGCCACCCGCGCCCATGACCAGGTCGGTCACGATGACGTCAAAGGTCCCATGCAACAGTTCGTCCTTCGCCTTTTCAAGCGAATTGACGATCGTGCAGACGTGGCCGGGCTTTCGCAGGGCCTCGGCCATGACCTCCGCATGGTCGACTTCGTCATCGACGATGAGGACTTGGGCGTGCAGTTCGAGTTGAGCGAGGTCCTCAGCCATGGGCGGTGATTGTAGTGCAGGGATTTGCGTGGTGTTCGCC
>CAMPIL010000367.1 GCA_946886375.1 uncultured Phycisphaerales bacterium | reverse complement strand
AGATATTCCGGTGACGTGAGCCGGCCGGTGGGAACATCGACAAACGCCGGATCGGCCAGCCAGCGCGAGCGGTCGGCGAACGCGTGCTTCGTGGCCTCGGTCACAAGGTGCACGTAGGGAAAACTCGTGTGCTTGAGTCCTGCAAAATCATTCCACCGCCGCTGAAGAATGCCGAATATCTGCTGCATCGCGATGCCACCGCTGGACGGTGGCGGCATGGAGAGAATCGTGTGCCCGCGAAAATCGCTCCGCAGCGGCTGCATTTCAACGACTTTGTAATTGCGAAGATCATCCGTCGTGATGGGCCCGCCGTGCGCATTCATGGCGGCAACGATGGCGTGGGCAATTTCGCCTCGGTAGAACGCATCGGGTCCGTGCAGGGCGATCAATCGCAGCGCGGCAGCCTGCTGTGGCTGACGGATGTTGTCACCAACTTTGACCTGGCCTGATCGGCAGAGGTCTCGCCAGATCGCGGCTGCCTTCTCTCGTTGGCCGGGATGTTTCTCGAAGTCCTGTGCCAATTCATTCGCTGCGGCAACGAAGTTGGCGTCGGCCGGAACGCCTTGCTCAGCGGCGCGAATCGCAGGCGCGAGCACGGTGGGCAGATCGAGCGTGCCGTAGGTCTTCAGTGCGTAGGCAAGGCCCGCGACAGTGCCCGGCACACCCACGGCATGAACACCAAACCGGCTGGCGGTTGGGTCATCCAGTTTGATGAAGTAGTCCGGGCCGACGGCGGCGGGCGCCGTTTCGCGGTAATTGATGGCGATGGTGCGTGCTTCGCTGCCGTTGGTCGCGGGAACGTGAATAAGCATGAACCCCCCGCCGCCGATGCCGCAGGAGTAGGGACGCACGACGGAAAGGCAGAAACTGGTGGCAACGGCCGCATCCACGGCGTTCCCGCCGAGCCTGAGCATTTCCAATCCGGCTTCCGAGGCAATCGGATGATCGGCGGCGACGGCGGCGTGAGCGAAGAGGATGTCCCGCGACTCCAGCACAGGCGGGCTGGTCGCAGCGCACCCGGCCGTGGTCAACGCCGACACAAGCAGCAGGAGAACGCAAATCGCAGGATCAGTTCCGCGTGCAATGCTTCTGGTCACTGCCTCGGCAAAACGCCCGACTTTGCACAAGGCAAGCATTGTCCTGATACAGCGCGAAACGCTCCGCGACAGAATGCCCGCATGAGTCTTACTGAAAATCTCAGGCGCGTTCCGGTGCTGCCGTCTATCGTGCGAAACGGTCGAGACTGGCGCACGCGGATGACGGATCGACGGCTGAACATTCGCACCGAATTGGATCGGGATGTGGTCAAGCCGGCGTTCAGTCAGTTCAACGATCATCGCGAGTACGAATCCATGGACTACCCGTGCATCCGCACCTTTCTCAAGGCGCTGCGGGTCGGGCCTGAGGACACAGTGTACGACATCGGATGTGGAAAAGGTCGCATTGTGTGCGTGGCGGCCCGGCTGGGGGTGCGCAAGTGCGTGGGCGTCGATATCTGCGAGGAACTTGCCGAGCAGGCGCGGCAGAACGCGCGAACGCTGCGGGCGCCGAAGTCCCCCATCGAAATCCGCGCCGCAGATGCCGCCGCCGAGGATTACTCCGACGGAACCGTGTTCTGCCTGTTCAATCCCTTCGGCGAACAGACGCTGCGGCAGGTGCTGCAGCGGATCCACCGATCACTGGACGCATCGCCGCGTCACATTCGCATCGGCTACGCCAGCCCGAACCACGGCGATGTTCTTCGCCACGAGCGATGGCTGCATCAGTACGGCGAGTTGCGATTCCTCACGCACCGCTACTGCATCGACCTGTGGGAAAACCTGGCCCGATCGGATTCGTCGGTGTATTTCGGCTGAAGCCGAGCGGGATCGTTCACGTCCCGCCGCTGAAATCACACCATCGCTGGCCGAATTGATTGACGCTCTGCACGGTCACGGCTCCGCCCGCATCAATGCTGATGGAGTACTGGCGATGGCAGTCGCAGCCGTCGAAGCAGTCGTGCCAGCCGTCATCGATGCTCCAGTTCCAGATCCCGCCGCCTGCATCAACCGGATGCCAGAAATTCTGGCCGCCGACGAATCCATTGGGCTCAGCGAAACTCACCGCGCCGCTGGCCATGTAGATCTCGGCCAGAGCGGGAACATTCACCTTGCCTGCAAAGGTCAGCGTGTACCACGTGCTGAACAGCGGGGCAACGTTGGTCACGCCGTAATAGGTGTTCAGGCACAGATAATCGGCAGCCTGCGGGTCGGGAACCGAAACAAGCATCTGATTGGGCACCCACGCCGCTGAATGCGTTTGGCCGGCCAGTTCCGGACGTGCGGCTCGAATCAGGCCAATGTCGCGAACGATCCGGTCGTAGTTGGCTTGGGGCAGCGTGAGCGGACCGGATGATCCGAGCATCTCCAGACCGACCTGATGGGCCTCGGCATTGGCCTGCGCGGCGAAAGTGAACTGACACGCGCCCCACGCGTTGATGACGCCCAGCAGGTCGCCGACGTTCACCGATCCGTCGCCAGTCACATCACTGGGCGAACCGGACGTGCCCCAGGCGTTGATGACGCTCAGCAGATCATTCACGTTCACCGTGCCGCTGCAATCAATGTCCGGCGGGCACGGGCGGGCCGCATGAACCGCTGCAGCAATGCTCAATGTCGAAACCGTGGTCAACCCCAAAAACATGCGGAGTGCGTTCATGGAAAAATCCTTTCGTGGGTTTGAATTGACTCTTGAAATCATAACTCGGGCGTCATTGAATGGAAGCCAAAATTTTCGGCGTGGAGCCTGTGTAGGTCGAACCGGATACACATCGAGCCGGCGCGGGGCAGGCGAATCACCTCCGTCATTGATATGGTTTTGTTGGGCAAAGGATGCTTTGCGTCTGGCGGGCCGGTATGATCAGGCACGATGCTCATGTGCGAGTTTGAATGAAGATCACGATCGTCACCCATCTTGAGAAACAGCAGAACGAGAAGTCCTACGACAAAGTGGTCGATCAGGTGGCTGCCGCACTTCGCGATCTGGGGCACGAGGCGTGCATTTTCGGCGTGCATGACAACGTGGGGCAATTGATCGACGGCCTTTCGCAGCGCCGGCCCGATCTCGTCTTCAACCTGATGGAAACCTTCGGCAAGACGCAACTGGGCGCGGTGGGCGTCGTGGGCCTGCTGGACCTCCTGGGCGTGCCGTACACCGGCGTGGGGCCCGGTGAGATGTACCTGCAGGAAGACAATGCCATTACCAAGAAACTGCTGGCGTTTGAACGAATCGGCTATCCCGACTTCGCGGTCTTCTCGATGGACGCCGATCTGGAAACCGGCGGCAATCTGCGCTTTCCGCTGTTCGTCAAGCCGCTGCGCATGGATGCGTCGATCGGGATCAACGGCAAGTCGCTGGTGCGCACAACCAAGGAACTGATGCAGCGCGTGGCGGCGATTCACAAACTGAAGGATTCCGCGCTGGTTGAGGAG
>CAMPIL010000366.1 GCA_946886375.1 uncultured Phycisphaerales bacterium | reverse complement strand
GCGACACGGTGACCGTGCGCTGCCTGGTCGGCGGCGCGGTCATCTCGCTGCAGGCCGAAGCACGGGCCGACGGCGGCGAGGGCGAGACCATCGAATTCCGCAAACAAGGCGAACGCGATGCCTTCCGCGCCACCGTCACGTCCCGCGGCGAAGCCGTGGTCGATCTGAACCGAAAGTGAAATGCCCATGAAATCCACGCTCATCACGATCATTTCCGGCGGCATTGTGTCCTGTGCCGTGACCGCCGCCGCGCAGCAGCATCCGCAAGACGAACCGTCGGCATCGAGTTCCCTGCTGGTGGTCACCCCGATTGCGATTCCCGCATCGGCCGCCAACGAACCTCCTCACGCGTTGCGTTCCGCGAGCATGTTCGCCATTGCCCCGCCCAAGCCGCGCACGTTCCAGGTGCACGACCTGGTGCAGATCATCGTGCGTGAAACCAGCCTCGCCAAGAGTTCGCAGGACCTTGAAACCAAGAAGGACTTTCAACTTGACGGCAAAGTCGGCGCGTGGCCCAACTTCAATCTCACCGACCTGCTGAACTTCCAATTGAAGGGCGGCAGCGGCGCGAATCTTCCCGAGGCCCGCATCGATTTCACCAAGGATTTCAAGGGCGAAGCCGACTACGAGCGCAAGGACGACCTTACCGCGCGCTTGACGGCGGAGATCATCGAAGTTCAGCCCAACGGCAATCTCGTGCTCGAGGCCCGTACCTACATCAAGACCGACAAAGAAGAGCAGTCGATCAAGGCGACCGGCATCTGCCGCGCCACCGACATCACCGCCGCCAACACCATCCTCTCCAATCAACTGCACGACTTGACGATCGAGAAGATGCACAAGGGCGAACTGCACCAGGCGGGCCAGAAGGGAATCATCGCGAAGGTGCTGGAAACGGTCTTCGCGTTCTGACTGAAATCAAGCCGCACCCGCATCGAGCGCTCCGATCGATCCGACAATGGCGGGTGGATGACACGCAGCCGACCGCGAGGTCGGCTGTGTTGTTTCATGCGGGTTGCGCTCGGCCCCGAACAAGATCACACCTCACACGTACCGCAGTTCGCGCTTGAAGAATTCAAACTTCGCGGCGTTTTTGGCCAGAGCAAGCGTCTTTTCCGATGCCGCGATCGCGCGAGCCGAGCCTTCTCTCAGAATCTTCAGGATCGCCTGGTCATCGCCCTCGTACTGCCTTCGGCGTTCGCGCATCGGTTCGAGCAGTTTGTTTACCGCGTCGGCGACTTCGGCCTTGATGTGGCCGTCGCCGATGTTGTCGCCTGATGCGTACTTGCGCTCCAGTTCCGCGATGCGGGCCGGGTCTGGAATGAACGTCCGCACAAATTGAAACAGCGCATTGTTCGTGTCGCCGGGTTCGGTCGGGCTTTGCCGGCCGGTGAAAATCCTGCCGATCTTCTTCTGCACGGTTTTGGGGTCATCATTGATGAAGATGGCGTTGCCCAGCGACTTGGACATCTTGTTCACGCCGTCGATGCCGACCAGTCGCGCGACCTTGCCGACGTCGGCCCGGGGCACGGGAAAAACGCCGCCGAGCTTCACGTGATCATCGTCTTCTGCGTGCTCATCGACGCCGCAGTACATCTGGTTGAAGCGGCGAGCGACTTCGCGCGTGAGTTCAAGGTGCGGAACCTGGTCTTCACCCACCGGCACGCTGTGGGCGCGGAATGAGAGAATGTCCGCGGTCTGCCCCACCGCGTACAGCGGAAAGCCAAATGAATAGTTCTCGCCCAGGCCCTTGACCTTGATTTCATCTTTCAACGTCGGATTGCGCATCACCCGGTTGAAGGGCAGAAGCATCGCGAACAGAAACGTCAATTCAAAGATCGCGGGAACTTCCGTCTGCAGAAAGATCGAACTCTTGTGCGGATCGATGCCCATGGCGAGGTAATCGCGCACGATTTCAATGCAGTCGCGGCGGATCTCATCGGGCTTCTCGGCTCGCGTGGTGAACGCATGCGCGTTGGCGATGATGAAGTAACAGTCGTGCGTGTCCTGCAGTTCAACGCGCCGCTTCACCGAGCCGACGTAATGGCCCAGGTGCAGCGTGCCGGTGGGCGTATCGCCTGTGAGAATGACGGGCTTGGATGCGCTCATGGGGAGCGTACTGTAGCAACTGAGCGAAAGCATCGGCAGGCAAGCGGCTGCGTGCGGAGACGCACCGCGTGGCCAGGGAGCACGACGCGCGGCGGCGGATGGCCTTCCCTTGGAATCGAAAACACTCGCAGTTGGCGAGCACGGCATCCAATGCTGGCGGCAAGACACAGGAACAGCGGCGCCGGTTATTACGCGATCGCCAGCGCCAGGCCAAAGTTCGCCGCGTTGAACACCGCGTGCATCACGATCGGCGCGACCAGTCGCCCGGTCCGCTCGTAGACGCACCCCAGCCCCAGCGAGAACACAAACAGCGCAACCAGCGCGTGCGGCGCGGCAATCCCCGCGTGCATCAGCGCGAAGATTGCGCTCGTGACGCCAATCGCGGGCCAGCGACCGATTCCAAACTCCACCAGCGCAGTCTGCATCAATCCGCGATACATCACTTCTTCCATCATCGGCGCGATGATCAGCACCATGACCACCATCGCGATGTACCAGCCGTCCACCGGATTATCCATGAACAATCGCAGCGTCTCGTGGGCGATCATGTCCACCGGCTCGCCACGCACCAGCCAGATCACCCAGGCGACCAGGCCGCCTGCCGCCATGACCACGGGGAATGACAGCAGCACGCCGATCAATCCAATCGCGCCCGCCTTCACAGCGTTCGTGCGCGACTGCACCGGCGACTTCGGCGCGCGCACGTGCAGGTAGACCAACAGCCCAAGTACGATCGCCTGGCCGCAGTACGCGCCAAGCAACACGCGCGCGCCATCGTGCAGCGACTGGGCGGCTGTCGCCAGATCGATGCCCCACGCCTTCGCCGCCACCGCCGCGCCGCTGAGTCCCAGCAGATAAAACGCCGCGTAGAAGGCCAGGCCAGTCACGGGCGCGATCGCAGTGAACCGCTGCGGCGCATCGCGCAGGCGATTCCAGCCGCGCCAGAAGAACATTGCAATCACCGCCAGCGCGATGCCAAACATTGCCGCGTCCCAGCCCGTCAGCACGCCGCGGGAGGCATTCTGCGTCGGGTCGGGAACTGACTGCACCGCCGCGCTCGCCGGTTGGTCGAGAGCGGCTTCGGCGGCTATAACTTCATCACTTCCCGCCAGCGTTCCGACGACGATCGCACCGTGTCCGATCCGCCGCATGCCTTTTTCCGACCATGAACATCCCGACCAGCCGTCGCACGGCAGACCTGAAAACTCGGGTGGGGCCGCGTCGGGCTTGTCGATGCTCGACCGGATCATCGCGCGAAAGCGCATTGAAGTCGCCAAGGCGAAATCCAACACGCCCTTGAGCACGCTGCAACTTCGCTGCGCGCAACTCGAACCGCCCCGCAATTTCTTCGCCGCCGTGGTGGACCA
>CAMPIL010000365.1 GCA_946886375.1 uncultured Phycisphaerales bacterium | reverse complement strand
CTTTTCCATGGCAGTGGCGGCGGCGCGAACCTTGGGCTCCAGCGGGTTGAGCGCCCGTTCCTGCAGCGAGCGGCTCATCGGGTCATCCCAACTCTCTTTCGTGCGATCCCACTTCACCATCAGGTCCTTCAGGGCGCCCACGAGTTTCGATCGGCCGACGGCAAGGCTCATCGCTCGGTTCCTTCATGATGTGCGGATTCCGCAGAAGCGGTGGCGTCGGCTTTGGCGGATTCTGAGGGCAGCGACTCGGCGAACAGGTTCTCCATCGCGACCTTCGCTGGCCCGCGGGGCGAGCCGGTCGCCGGGGCCGCAAGCGAGACGTACGCCTCCAGGCTGCGGATCATCTTGTCCATGCGGCCGATGGTGATGGGAATGTCACCGGCGACGGCGCCGGCAACCTGCGCGCATTGCGCGCGGAAGAGCATCAATTCCCGCTCCAGCAACAACCGCCATTTCTTCACGTGCTTGAGTTTCTCCTCGGCTTCTTCCACCAGCCGCGCGGCCTTGTCCACGTTCTTGCGCTCAATCACGGCGGAAGTGCGCGTGTCATTGGATTCAACCTGCTTGCGAAACAGTTCGCTCTTGGCCAGCGCAAGTTTCTCCTGCCGCTTCTTGAGTTCTCGCTGCCAGTGCGCCAGCCGATCGTTCGACAGCCACGCAATGGTGCGCTGCACGTCGGATTGCGCTTCGCTCAGGGCAAGCCCGGCCTGTTCTGCGAACTCGCCCAGCGCGGCCTTGAATTGGCGCAGGGCGTCGATCGATGTGACTCGCGCGAATTCAGCCATGGTCGTGCCTTCACCCCAGCATTACCGCTGCTGCAGATATTCTTCGACCCGCTCGGCCTTGCGAATCAGGAACGGAATGTGCTTGTTGGACGACTCGACGAAGCGGTTGAGGACCTTCATGGTCTGCTCGAACTCTTCAGCGAACTTGTTGTGCTCCTGATCGCGCCAGGATTGGCCCAGCCCGACCAGCCGGCCATGCAGGACCGCCATTTGGTTGCCGAGGGTCTCGTTGAAGCGCTTGAGGTCATTGGCGAAGCGTCGGAGTTCGCCGGGATCGACAACGGCTTTGGACATGAAAATGGCCCTTGTGTGCCGCCGAGGAGCGAAGTGGCGGTACGAACAGAATAGGGAGGAGGAAAGGATTTGGCGATTTCGCGATCTGGCGACTTGGTCATGGAGTGAAAGGCAACGGAAGCGCGGACCCACGGTTCTTACCCCGTCACGATCGACCGATCACACATCGCCAAATCATCAAATTCTTTCCACTTTCCAATTGACACGCTACGACCGATGTAGTAGGTTATCTCAACGACGAGTGTAGTAGGCCGGAAATCGGCAGGAGCCTGATCATGGGCCAGCGAGATTACGAACTGGGCGAGGCGGAACTTCAGGTTCTGCGGGCGCTGTGGGATGGCGGGCCCGCCACCGTGCGTGAGGTGCTCAATCATCTGCATACGCAGGGCCGGCGCGTGGCGTACACCACAGTGCTGACTTTTCTCACCAGGCTGGAGCAGAAGGGATTTGTCAAAAGCGACAAATCAGGCCTGGCCTACGTGTACCGCGCCGCTGTCACACGCAACCAGGTCACGCGCTCGCGGCTCCAAACCATGCTCAATGAATTGTTTGACGGCGAGGCCGCGCCCCTGGTGCTGCAGTTGATGAAGACCGAACGCTTTTCCGCCCAGGAAATCGCCGAGTTGCAGAAGCACATCGATCAACTCGACGCTCGCAGGAAGGAAGGTCGGCAATGATGGGCGAATTCCTTTCGATGGAACTGCTCTGGCGCAATTCGCTGGCGGCCGTGCCTGTTGCCCTTATTGTCGCGGCAGCATGCCGATGGCTTCGGTGTCGTCCATCAACCCGGCACACGCTCTGGCTGATCGCGCTGCTCTCACTGCTCGCGCCGCCGTTTGCGCCGCAGGTTGATTGGCAGGCGGCCGGCACTCGGTTGGCGGGCATGTTCGTAGCCTCGGATACACAATCACCTGCCGCAAATTCACCTGCACCAATTGTGCCGCAGGTAGTTGCGAAATCTCCCCCAATTCAACCGGCGCTGATTTCACCCCAGCCCGACTTCGCGTGGCAGGATGACCTCGCAGTTGCGAGCGGCAATCTCGGACTCAACGCATCGACCGCCATCACTTGCGTGTTGCCGCCTTCCATGAGCGATCAAGTCGCGTCGCTTCACTCCAGAATTGCGGATGGGTCGCTGTTCGATCTTCATCTCGGACTCTCCGCGTTTGCGGCGACCATGCCGTCACAATTATCGCCAGCCCCTCCGGCCTCGCTTGTGTCGGCGCCGGATTTCATGCCGGCCGCTCCTGCATCGTTTGAAATTGCGGATTCAAGTCTCGGCGTGAAAGTTGACGAGTCGAAGGCGATGGCTGCAACATTCACGCAGTGGAAGCACTGGATTGCCGGGATGCTCGACCTGCGCGATGCAATCGTTGGACTCTCGCCGATTCCAACCACTCTGTGGATCGGCGGCTGCATCGTGCTGTTTGTGACGATGGCGATCAGGACGTTGCGGTTCCGGCGCATCCTTCATGCGGCGATCCCCGCGCCGCATGGCGTGCGGCACCTTGTCGAGCAGGCGTCGCGGGCGATGGGATTGCGCTCGCCGCCGCAGACATTCATGAGTGATGCACGAATTTCGCCCCTGATCTGGTGCGGCCGGCGCAGGCTGCTGCTCCTGCCGACCGCGTTGTGGGAGGACCTGGACAACGTTGGCCGCAGCACGGTGCTGGTGCATGAGTTGGCGCATCTCCGCCGCCGCGACCATTGGGTGCGCTGGATGGAACTGCTCATCGGCTGCTTGTACTGGTGGCATCCGGTGGTGTGGTTTATTCGCAAACGTCTGCGCGACGAAGCGGATTTCAGTTGCGATGCGTGGGTGACAACGCTGCTGCCCGGCGGGCGCACCGCGTATGCGCGGGCCCTGCTTGCTGCGCGTCAACATATCAGTGAATCAAATTGCTCCGTGCCCGCCGTGGGCCTGGGCATGGCAACCAACCGATCCAATCGATTTGCAAGGAGACTCACCATGGTGATGACCGAACGATCAGCCCCGAGAATGTCCGTGCTGGGTGGTGCGATGGCCTTCTGTCTGGCCGGTGCGGCATGGCTGGCCACGCCGCTGTGGGCCTGCCCACCCGAGTCCGCCGACAAGGTCGAGTGCGAAGTGCAAGCCCGGGGACAAGCCCCGCGCGCGGCGGTGGTCGCTCCCAAGATGCGCTCTGTCTCGCCTGCGCCGTCGGCTGAAGATGCAACCACGTTTGAAAAGTACATGCTGGAGCGTGAACTCGCTGCGCCCACGCCGCAGCGCAAGCGCATTTCGCCGGGCAGTGTCGGTGAAAATGATCAGACTCACGGTCGGCTGGATCAACTGGAAGAGCGGTTGAACCGGCTCGCAGAGCAACTCGAGCGATTGACCGGAATGCCGCGCAGCGAATCGCCTCGCGCAGGCGGCCAAGGATGCGGTGCTCAACGCCAAC
>CAMPIL010000364.1 GCA_946886375.1 uncultured Phycisphaerales bacterium | reverse complement strand
ACCTTAGAGGGCGGGCGTTTCGTTGAAGCGTTTCCCCGCGGATTCGCCAAGACGACGATTTCGGAAAACAGCGCGATATGGGCCGTGCTCTTCGGGCATCGCAAGTTTGTTCCCATTTTCGGCGCCACTGCGGACGACGCGGCCGGGAATATCGACAGCATCAAAATGGAGCTGGCCGAGAACGAACTGCTCTATGAGGACTTTCCGGAAGTCTGTCACGCCATCCGCCGGCTCGAAAATAAGCCTCAGCGGTGCGCGTCCCAAACCTACACGGTTTGGACACCGTGCGACGAATGCGGAACGACTGACGAAGAGAAATGTCCAAAATGCAATGGGCGTGGCGAGGTTGGCGATGTTCGGCACACTTACATCGAGTGGCGGGCCGACACCATCGTTCTCCCCACGATTGAAGGGAGTGCGGCCAGCGGCGCGATTCTGACCGCTCACGGCATCATGTGCGCCGGCCGCGGAATGAAGCACAAGCGGCCGGATGGAACGCAGCAGCGCCCCGATTTCTTCATCGTTGACGACCCACAGACGGATGAGAGCGCGAACACAGCCCTTCAGGTCGAAAAGCGGCTGAATGTTCTCCGCAAGAGCATCCTGAAGCTGGGCGGCCACAATCGGCGAATCGCAGGCGTCGTAAACGCCACAGTCATTAAGCCGGACGATTTGGTTGAGCAGCTACTTGACCGCAAGAAGTTTCCGGCGTGGCAGGGCGAGCGAATCAAGATGGTTCGGCAGTGGCCGAAAGTCCATGAGACGCTTTGGCTCGAAGATTATGCTCGTCTGCGAAACACTTACGACCCGGAAGACATCAGCGACCAGCATCGGGCGCATCGCGAAGCGACGGAGTTTTACCGCCGCAACCGTGCCAAGATGGATGAAGGCGGGATTGTCACCTGGGAACACTGCTTCTCAGAGGGCGAGCTTTCGGCAATCCAGCACGCCTACAACGCCTATATCGACGATGGGCCTGAAGTATTCGCCAGCGAGTGCCAGAACGAGCCGCCGCGAGACGACGAAGGCGATGCGCACGAAAAACTCAGGGCCGATGAAGTAGCAGGGAAGCTGAACAAGCTGACCCGCGGCCAGATCCCGACGACCGTTTCCCGGCTCGTCATCTTCATCGACCCCAAGCAGGAAGTTTTGTACTGGGTCGCGGGCGGTTTTTCGGATGGGTTCACGGCGCCAATCGCCGACTACGGCACTTACCCAGACCAGCGGCGCAGTTACTTCCATTCGCGCGACGTGACCCGCGGGAAGTATTCGCTGTCCAAAATCATCAAGGGCGACAGCGTTGAAGAGAACATCTATGTCGGCCTGGAGCGGCTTGTCGATTCTCTGATGAGCCGCGAATGGAAGCGCGACGACGGGGCGCTCGTCAAGCCCGACCGAATCATCATCGACGCGAACTGGGGAACAATTACCGAGACGGTTTATCTGTTCTGTCGGCAGTCGCCTCATGCGGCTGTTCTCATGCCGGGGCGCGGTCAATTCGTGGGGGCGACGACGCGACGGTTCAACGACTTTCCCCCGAAGCCTGGCGAGCGGCGCGGGCCCGGCTGGCGCATCCCGCCCGTCAGCGGCAAGCGGGTTATTCGCGAGCTGCGATTCGACGCCAATTACTGGAAGAGCTTCGCGGCGGCGCGGTTCAAGGCGGGCATGGGCGCGAAAGGCTGCATGTCGCTATGGGGCAATGACCCGGACGCACACAAGCTCTTCGCCGACCACTGTGCATCGGAAATCCCGCAGGTTGTCACGACGAAGGGGCGCGTTGTGACGGAATGGAAAGAAAAAGTTGGCATCGACAATGACTTCTGGGACTGCATCGTCGGCTGTTGCGTCGGCGCGAGCGTGCAAGGTGTTTCACTCATTGAACAAAAGCCACCGTCGGCGCGGCGAGTTGTGCGCGTGTCTGAACTTATGAAGCAAAGAAAGCATCACGCGGTTAGGAGTGCATGATGGCTGAAGACACCGAAGACACAATCCTTGAGAACGCGTTGAAGCCCAAACGCGCGAGCGGCGATACGGGGAGCGTGGAACAGTTCCCGATTGACGACCAACTCAAAGCGCGGCGCGCCAAGCAATCTAAAGACGCCGCACGTCGCGGAATGGCCCTGCGGTTCACGAAGTTGATTCCGCCGGGGGCGGATGGAACATGACCACAATCACTAGGCAAGGCAATCTTGCAGGCAATCACCACCCGCCGCGCCGCTCTTTCCTGCGCGCTCGATATGACGCTGCGCAGACAACGGAAGAGAATCGCCGGCACTGGGCGGCGGCCGATGGGTTAAGCCCTGACGCCTCGCTCAATTCGGAAGTTCGCCAGGTGCTTCGCAACCGTTGCCGATACGAAGTCGCCAATAACAGCTACGCGAAGGGAATCGGGCTGACGATTGCCAACGACACAATCAGCACGGGGCCGATGCTCCAGCTTATCGAGTTGGACAAGGCGACGAAAAAGGTAGTTGAAACGCTCTTTTGGGAATGGGCGCAGGAAATCGGGCTGGCCGACAAGCTGCGCCAGATGCGTTTCGCGCGTTTCGACAGCGGGGAAGCGTTCACCATTTTTCGCACGAATCCGGGGCTTATGCACCCAATCAAGCTGGATTTGCAGATTGTCGAAGGCGAGCAAATCGCCGATCCGAGCTTTGAATCAATCGTTAATCCGAATGTCGTTGACGGCATTTACTACGATGACTTCGGAAATCCAATCAGCTATCGCAAGCTGCGAAAGCATCCTGGTTCGCACGCCTGGCTGATTCTTCCGACGGAGTACGACGATATCCCCGCGCGTTTCGTGTGGCACTATTTCCGTTCGGACCGTCCGGGCCAGTGCCGCGGCATTCCCGACATCACGCCGGCAATTCAGCTTTTCGCGGAACTTCGCCGCTACTGCGCCGCCGTGATTGCCGCGGCCGAAACGGCTGCTGACTTCGCGGCGGTCCTCCAAAGCGACGCGCCGCCAACGGACGAAGAAGACGTAAGTGAAGAAGTAGCGGCATTCGATACCGTCGAGCTTGCGAAGCGCATGGGAACGGTTCTGCCGGGGGGCTACAAACTCGGCCAGCTTGAAGCCGAGCAGCCGACGACAACCTACCCCGATTTTGTCGATGCAAAGCTGAAGGAAATCGCCCGTTGCCTGTGCGTTCCGTTCCATATCGCGTCGATGGATCCAAAGTCAGCGAATATGTCGTCGTCCTATGTCGTGGGGCAGTTGTACGTTCAAGAGCGCATCGTCGATCGGAGCGTGTTCGACATGCTGCTCGACAAGGCTTTCGCTTCATGGCTTTCTGAAGCGCGGCTCATCCCGAATTTTCTCCCTGAGCTGCCTGATTTAGTGCCGCATGAGTGGTTTTGGCCGGGGCTAGGACACCACGCGGACCCGCAAAAGGTCGCGAACGCGACCACGACCGACCTTTCTTCGGGAATCACCAACATTCCACGCGAACACGCGCGGCGCGGAGCGCGAGGAGCACCTCGGGCGCCTGCGGCGCG
>CAMPIL010000363.1 GCA_946886375.1 uncultured Phycisphaerales bacterium | reverse complement strand
CACCCGACTACATTCATCGCCAGATCGGCGGATATCCATTCGCCATTCGCCCGGTGGGTAGCCCTGAAGTCGCGGCCGGGGGCGGCTCGCGCTATGTCATGTTCAGCGGCGGACTTACGGATGTGAAACTTCTGGGCGTCAAGACCGCAACAGTCAGCGGCGCAGCCGGCGGCAACACACCCAATCAACCCGCGCCGCAACAGCCCGCGAAGCCCTGAATTCGCGCAATACTGCCACCGCCTCACCCGGTTTCCGGCCAGCGCTGCAATCGGATTGCTGCGCTTTCATCCACATTTTCCATTTCCTGAGCATGCCATCCACCCTGCGGGAAGAACTCGCGGCGGGTGGTGTCTGTATGATCGGACTCGGCGATCAGGCCGGGGTGTCCGGATCGATCGCCCTCGAGTCTGAACGACCCCCACCATGGATTGGATGAATTGGAAAGGACGCTCACGGTGAAAACCTGCTTCAAAACTGCGTTGGTTCTCGGCCTGTTTGTCTTGAGCGCGTGCAACAGCCCGCCGCAGAATCGCGGGACCTCCGGCATGCGCGTCGACCCGTCTTCAGACGCTCCGTCGGAACTCGGCAGCCGCACGCTGCGCAGCCAGGACCTTGTCACCGCCACTGACCGCATGGCCCAGGACATCGCCCAGCGCTTGGACATCACCAATCGCCAGAGCCCACCAAAGATTTTCGTGGGCAAGATCGAGAACAAAACCAGTGGTCGAAATCAGAATTACCAGGTGTTCCTGGCGCGCCTGCGCAGCCAGTTGAATTCCTCCAGCGCAAGAGCCGGCTTGGAATTTGTTCGCGAGCGCGACTTTGTGGAAACTCAGCGCGACCGAGAGTATGGCGGAAAGGACCCCGCTTCGACTTCACAGGCCTATCAACCACGCGCTGATTACGTGCTCACATGCGAGGTGTACGACCTGCCATCCGGCGGCACCAATTACTTCCTGCTTGACTATCAACTCGTCCAGTTGCGCGATGCGTCCAGCGGCCCCGACGTCGGCTCCAGCGCGATCGTGTGGGAAAACAGTTACGAGGTGAAGTTCCAGTAATCCACTGGAACGCCCAGGGACTCTCGTCCTTGGGACAAAGTCACAGCGCATCATGTGCCGCTTTTTCGCCATCACCTGCATCACGATGTTGATGCTCTGTTGCGCCGGCTGCGGCAGCGCGCCCAAGGCTCAGACCACGTTCCTGCGCAGCGTTGATCTGATCGACATGACCGACAAGATGGCGCAGTCGTTTGTCTCCGATGAAGTGATCGGCGCGCGCCGGGAAAGCGATTCTCCATGGATCATCTCGCTGTACCGCGTGGTGAATCACACCAATCAGGTCATACCGGATCGCGAAAAGTGGCTGTACGTCGGCCGCTTGCGGGCCATGCTGGCGCAATCCGATGTTGGAAAGAATCGCAACATCATCTGGATCATCCCGCCCGAGCGATGGTCGATCGTGGCGCAGGAACTCGGCGTTTCCGAAGAGCCGTACGGCTTGCGCATGAATCCCACGCACCTGCTCACCGCGGAGTTCCACGCGCTGACCAACACGTCAGGCAAGGGCCGCAGCGACGCCTACCTGTGCAGTTACCAACTCGTCGATCTCGCCCGCGGATCGCTGGTGTGGGAAGGCTCGTGGGAAGTCAAACGAGCGGTTTCTGGGACGACCTATGACTAAGATGTGGGAAAGCCAAGAAGCCAAAAGACCAGGAAACGCCTGCGCGTTTCCCACGATCCTTTTAGGCTGCCTGGCAGTTTGGTTTTCCAGTTTTGCCCTGAGCGGATGCCAGTCCCCGCCGCGCAATATGAGCGCGGTGCAGGCGTATTACGATTACAACTTCAACGGCGCCCGCGAGGCGTTGCGCGGCGACGCACTGCTTCGCAATGATGAGCAGACCATTCTCAACAACACCCGATTGGGAATGGCCGCGCTCGCCGATGGCGATCTGGCCGAGGCCGAGCAGGCGCTGGGCCATTCCTTTGAGTTGCTCTCCACCGCGGGCCTGAACAAGGATCGCACGATCGCTGCGGTGCTTGACCACGAAGGCGTGCGCATCTGGAAAGGCGAGCCTTTCGAGCAGGCGCTGACCTACCACTATGTCTCGACGCTGTACGCGCTGATGGGCGACTGGGAAAACGCGCGTGCGGCCGCTGCGAACTCGCTGTTCCGGCTGACTGATTTCGGCAGCGATCAGGACGCCGAGAAACTCGCCCGCCGCGCAGCAAAAGACTCCAAGTACCTCGAAAGCGGCTACACCGCAGTGGACACCAACTTCGCGCTGGGCTTCCTCATGCAGGCGATCGGATCGGACCTCTCCGGTGCGCCGGGCAGCGAAGATCAACTCGACGCGGCGGTGAAGGTCAATCCCAAACTCGAATCGATCGCACAAACCATCGGCTCGCGCGAGTATGACACGCTGCTGATCGTGGATTACGGCAAGGGGCCGACGAAAATCGCCTACGGCCCGGACCAGGCGCTGGTGCGCTTTTCGCCACAGGACCGCACGCGCAGCCCGCTGGAAATCACCGCACGCGGGCAAGTATTGATGACCGCGCCCATCGTGTGCGATGTGAATGACATGGCGGTCGATCACCGTTGGAACAATCTCGAAGATGTGCGCAAGGCAAAAAGCGCCATCGGCAACGTGCTGCTGTATGGCGGGCTGGCGGCCACCGCGTACGGCAGCCACCAGCGCGACAGCACCGTGGCCCTTGCGGGCCTAGCCGCCATGGCCGCAGGCTTGCTGACCAAGGCGGGCGCCAAGGGCGACGTGCGGTATTGCGAGTTCATGCCGCAGGCGATTTATGTGGCCCCGCTGCGGCTCGATCACCCAACCGACCTGCGACTTTCAATTCCCGGCGATCAGAAATCGCTTGTCATTCTCGATGATGTTCAACCGGGTTCGCTTGGCAAGCCGCGCACGATCTACCTGCGCATTCTTGGCCCTGGTAGTCCGGCTCCGGCATGGCTGACTACACGCAAGGCGATGTTCAGCAACGATCACACCGGCATCGCCGATTCGTCGAATGGTTTTCCATGGATTCTGGGCGGCAGCGATGTTTCAACCCCCACTCGCGCTGCGCTTGAGGCGTATCAGACCAACGGCTACTTGCGCGACATGACCCTTGCCGATCTTCAGGACCTGTACGCCGCCGAAGGCATTCACCTGGGCAGCGGGATGGAAAACGAGCCTGGCGTTCGCCGCAATCCGTCGTTTCGGCACGTGCTGGACGGCGGCACGGGCCTTTTCACGCCCCACCCATGGTCCATGGGGTACAAACGTCTCATGTGCGCTCCGCACGAACCGTACCGTCCCAAATCAGAGACGGTGCGGAATGCCGCTGCCGCTGTGCGGGTCCGACCAGATGACCCAGTTCTCACGATGACCCAGGAGGTTCAGGAATGATCTCGATGTGTCTTTCGATTCGTCGGCTGCCAGCGTTCACGATGCCGATCCTGTCATTGGCGCTTACCGTCGCAGCGCTGACTCTGCCCGGCTGCAAG
>CAMPIL010000362.1 GCA_946886375.1 uncultured Phycisphaerales bacterium | reverse complement strand
CCGATCTACAACCTGCACTTCAACATCACGAAGAACCGGCCGAAGCTGGGCGCGTGGCTTGCCCGCGCTGTCGGGTGCGATGACGAAGACGTGATCGCCCGCCGGTCCTTTTCGCAACGCGCTTACCGACACGGCGACGGCCGTTCGCGGTGGGCCGGCGGGCACGCGCACCCGCACCGAGGCCCCGGGGCCGGGGGCGCTCTTCGCGGCTTCGCCTTCAACCCGTGCCCGAACCATCGCGTTGCGCGTCGAATGGCTGATGCGCGAATCGATCGCGATGATCTTCGCCTGGATCGGCGCCGCACCGGTGGGTCCTGAGGCAATCACCTCCACCGCATCGCCTTCGCGAAGTCCCGCCACAACCTGCTGCGTCACGGCAAAGTCGATGTGGATCGCATCGTCAACGCCTTGGAGCGTGGTGATTTCCGCGCCCACGTCGATGAATTGACCGGGATGAAGGTCGGCCATTCCGACGCGGGCCTGAAACGGCGCGCGAATGGTCTTGCGGGCGATGACCGCCTTGATGCGGGCGATCTGGGCCAGGGCGATGTCGCGCTCGGCCTGGGCGCGGTCGATTTCCATTTCGGACACGGCGTTGTCGTGGCCGGCGCGCTGCATGCGCGACAGCACGGTTTCCGCCAGCGCCGCTTGCGCTTCCTGCGCTTTCAACTCGGCTTCTTCAACCGAGACATCCAGGGCAACGAGGACCGTTCCGGCCTCGACGACTTGCCCGGAGTCGAGCATGACTTCGCGTACGGTTCCCGGCTCCTCGTTTCGAAGGGTGATCGACCGCAACGCTCGCACCGTGCCGATGGATGTGGTGGTGGGCCGATACTCGTGCGGCTGGGCGATTGCGATGGTGATCGCCTCCATGGGCTCGGGAAAATTGGCGGACGCGGCGATCGCCTGCTGCACGGAACGGAATTTCCATGCCGCCAGCGCACCGCCGACCAGCAGCACGACCAGAATCAATGCGATCGACCCGATCCAACCCCGACCAGATGAAACCTGAGGCGAAGACATAGTGACACTCCTCTTTCCTTGACACTACAATACGTCCGGTCGGATTGGATGAAGCGATGACGTACGTCCGGATTTGTTGTCCAATCGTCCGACAATGAAAGCGGACTAGCGATTCGTGCGTAGAGCACGTGGAGCGTAATGATATGGATGTTCTCACCGATGTCATGCAGACGGTCCGCGTGCGAAGCAATCTTTACGGCCGAGCCGAATTTACCGCCCCGTGGGGGATCGAAGTTCCCCAGCAGCGCGGCAACGCGCAGTTCTTCGTCATCTCGCGCGGCAGTTGCTGGCTGGAAATGGATGGATTGGAGAATCCCGTCCCTTTGGCTGGCGGCGATTTCATCTTCCTGCCGCATGGCGACGCATACTGCCTGCGCGATGCCCTTGACTCCGCGCCCACGCCAATTGAACAGGTGAGCAAGAAGCAGCATCAGCACGGCCAGGTGTGCGAGGTGGGCGGAGGCGGTGCGCCGACTTCCGCGGTGTGGGGCTGCTTTGAATACGAAGGCCTCGAGCGCAATCCATTGATTGAAAGTCTTCCGCCAATGATTCACCTGACCGCCGAAGTCGGCCCGAACGTGCAATGGCTTCAATCAACGCTTCAGTTCGTGACCGCGGAAACCGCGTCGGGCCTGCCCGGCGCTGAAACGGTCGCGAACCGGCTCACCGACATTCTGTTTGTTCACGCCATTCGCGCGTACATCTCCGGACGCGCTGCGCATGGTTGCAAGGCCAACGGCTGGTTGCGGGCGCTGGCGGATCCGAAGATTGGCCAGTCGCTGCGATTGATTCACGAATCGCCGCAGAAAGCATGGACCGTTGAATCACTCGCGACGGCGGTGGCCATGTCGCGCTCGGCGTTCGCAGAGCGGTTCACTGCGTTGGTCGGCGAGCCGCCACTGCGCTACGTGACATCGTGGCGGATCAAGCGTGCCTCGCACATGCTGTTGCGCGGCGATCCGATCGGGGCCGTGGCGCTGACTTCCGGGTACGACAACGACGCCGCGTTTGGCAAGGCGTTCAAGCGCGTGCTGGGCGTCACGCCCGGCGAGTTCCGTCGCAAGTCGCGCGAGCCGGCGATGGCTGGGGCTTGTCCGGACGCTTCAGCCCAACAGCACGCCAAGGGCAACTCTCGCGTTCGTGAACCGATGCCGGCCACCACCGGGGCGCCTGCGTAATTCACCATCGCCGCAACTTATTTGTGACGGTGCGCATCGATTCGATCAGCGCCTGTGTCACAGGCCATTGACCATCGCGGGCAAGGCGAGGCCCGCGCCATTGCACAGCCTGGCAAACGCGCCCAGCACGACCGGATCAAACAAGTGCGGCTGCTCCCGCGTGATCGTCTGAATCGCCTGCTGCTGGGGCCACGCGGGTTTGTACGGCCGGGCGCTGGTTAGCGCGTCATAAACATCGGCGACGCGCACGATTCGGGCCGGTAGCGGGATGCGCGAGCCGCTGAGGCCATCGGGATAGCCGCTGCCATCCCAATTTTCGTGATGACTCCTCGCAATCTGGCGGGCGGTGTCGAAGAACGGCTCGCGCGAAAGGATTCGCTCGCCTGCAGTCGTGTGCTGCTGCATGAGCGTCCATTCCTCAGCCGACAGCGGGCCGGGCTTGCGAAGGATGTCATCCGGGACGTGGATCTTTCCCACATCGTGCAGAATGGATGAGTAAGCGATGCGCTGGGATTCCTCGGCGGAAAGGCCCAGTTCCAGCGCGAGCATCCGCGTGAAGTGTTCGATGCGGCGAACGTGCGCCCCAGTGTCCATGTCCTTGGCTTCGCTGGCGACGGCGAGCATGTACACCGCCTCCATGTTGGCAGTGTGCAGTTCGCTGGTGCGCTCGTGCACGCGCTGCTCCAGCGTCTGCGCGTACCGCTGCAGTTGCAGGGCCTGCTCCAGCACGGTGTCGCTGAGCGATGCGATATCGTGATAGCGCTGCGAGAGTTCTTCCTCGGCTTGCTTCTGCTGTGAAATGTCGATGACAGTGATGATGCGATGATCGCTCAGCGGCGGATCGCCCTGCAGTCGGCGACCGCAGACGATCACCGGCAATTGCGATCCGTCCGGGCGAGGCAGGAAGAACTCCTGCTCGCCAGACTCATCAAAATGGTCCAGCGCGTGATCCACCACCGCGCGGCCCTGCCCGGATGGATAAATCTCAGTCAGGAGTCGCCCGATCAGCGCCTGCGGCGTCCATTGCATCATTTCACACAGTCGATCATTGGCGTGCGCGATTCGGCCGCTGCGTTGAAGCAGCAAGGCTCCGCATTGCAAGGCGTTCAGCAACGCGGCCAGCCGGCACAGATCGCTTGAAGCCGCATCCGATCTGATCGACTCGGCGTCGGCGCCCTCGCGCGAATCTCCAGATGGATTGGGCCCAGAAGTCATGTGCCCGTCAGTCTAAGACCGCACGCGTGAGATTCAAAGCGACTGCGATGTGCCGTTTATCGACTCCGCCGGCAGCTTGTGAATCCTCCGTGCAGCAACAGGATGCAGATTGCCGCCGGTCC
>CAMPIL010000361.1 GCA_946886375.1 uncultured Phycisphaerales bacterium | reverse complement strand
CTGCGGGGCCGAGGCTGTCGTCGCGGGCAAGGATGAGCGGCCGGCGGCGCGCGATGGCTCCTCGCCGGTGCTCGCCGTTCTGGCCGGCACGCGCGGCGTCACGGCGATGGTGTCGCCAGCCTGCGCGCCCAGGATCGCCATCTGATCCGCCGGCAGCGAAATCACATCGCCTGACTCGGATTGGGCGAAGCGCGTCCGCACGCCGCGGAAACCGGACGGACCGATGAAACTCGCGAAGCCTTCCAATGGAAACTCGCGCGCCGGCTCGCCTAATTTTGCACGCCGCGTGTTGATCACCAATGGAATCTGCGACAAACTGGCTTCGAGATACGGCCCGCCGTCGAATGGATCGCAATGCCCAAGGTAGCGGAAGCCCAGCGCCTCAAGCATGGCTTTCGCGGCCTCGGCTTCAGGACTCACCTTGCCGATGAGATTGCGCGCCTCCGGCGGAAGCAGCGATGCATAAATCTCGGTCTTGGGAAAAAGCGACGTCACGAATTCCTTGGACTGCCTGCAGAATCGATCGGCCTCGGCATATTCCAGGTTGATGAACCGCCGGCCGAGGTACTCCCAGAGTGTATTGCGACTATCCGGCGTGAGCGGCGCAGCCATCTCCGCGATGACGCGGTCGCTGAACAGGTCGCGGTGCAGCCCGATGTAATGAAAGCGGATGAGGCTGAGGAGCGCGCCGAGTTTGGCCTTGTGGCCGCGATACGCCGGCGTGAGCACCAGGCCGCCGATTTCCGTCGGTCCGGTTTCGTCGGTCCCCAGTTGCAGCGTGACGTGCACGTGGCCGGTGGCGAGGTCTTCGCTGAAGTGCTCGCGCTTGCGCACCAGAAAGTACAAGTGCGGCCGGCCGGGCGCGCTGATGCAGGAGATGATCGATGATGTTCCGATCAAATTGCCCGTGTCAGAGTCTTCCAGCGCGAACATGAATTCGCGCTCCACCGGCGTTCGGGCCTTGCCCGAAAAACTGTCGCGCGATTTCAGGAGTTTCGTGCGCAGGATGTCCGCATCCGCGGGCAGGTTGTTGGAATGCACCAGCCGCGCCAGTTTCAGCAGCGTCGAAAGGTCTTCAAGTTGTGCCTGGCGAATGATGAACATGAGTTGATTGAAACCGCAGATGAACGCAGATGAACTCGGATGAAACGGATCAATAAATTGAACTTCAGAGATCAGATGACGTGCGTCGGATTCTGGGCTCTTTTCTGGGTCAATCCGAGTTCATCTGCGGTTTCTTCCACAAACAGCAGCCCTATTCCTTCACGACCTTTGCAAACGCTATCTCCATGATCGCAAACACATCATTGAATTGCTGCGGCTGCATCACGCCGATCGGTGGCAGGAAGCGGATGTGGTACGGACCGTGGCCGCAATAAAATGCGATGACGCCCTCCGCGAACATGACGTTGAGCGCCTTGGTCACCATCGCCTTCTCGCCGCCAAACGGCGTCAATCGCATCATGCCGCCCACGCCGTCGAAAAGACTGTTGAGACGCGCCGCCGTCGCTGCCGCACCGACCGGCGGGAACCACTCACGATGTTTCTCGACAAACGCCTTGGAGTGCTGGCGAAATGCCTGCTGCAGGCGCGCGATCTTGCCGTCGGGCCCGTAGTAGCCGCCATCACGCAATCGCTCCAAGATCCGCCGGCCGACCTGCAGCTCCACCGTGCCGCCGATGAACGTTCCGCTGAGCAGGCCCGGCTTGGGATTGAATTCCTCGGTGAATAGGCACGCGCACGCCTGGGCCATCTTTCCGATGGTCACGACGTCGATGTACTCGCCCAGTCCCAATTGCTCGAAGTGGAACATGGAATTGGTGCGGCCGAAGGTCTGGATTTCATCCACCCACACCGCGATGTTGTGCTGCCTGCACATCTTCATCAGAGCAATGAAGAACTCCGGCGGCGCAATGTTGAACCCGCCTTCACCTTGCACCAGTTCCATCACAAAGCACGCGTGCTGGCCCGGATAACGCGCGATGTGCTGCTGCAGTTGCGCGATCGCACGCTGCGTCGATTGCGCCCCGAGTTGGGCATCGTAAAACGGCATGTAATCAACCTGCGTCGTCAGCGGAATGCCCACGCGGCCGGCGGGATTGTCGCCAATCTGCGACATCGTCACCGACCTGCCCATGAAGCAATCGGAGAACGCGATCACGCGCGAAGCCGGTGCGTTTTTCTGATAGCAGATCTTCAGCGCCGACTCGTTCGCCATCACGCCGGAGTTGGTCGTGAAGCAGTGCCGCAGTCGACTGGCACGGCTGGCCTCGGCCAGCAAGAGTTCACTGAACTCAATCGAATCGGCATTGAACTGCAAGTTGCCCTGCTGCACGGTGTCGCCCAGCGCCGCCCGCAGCGCGGTGGCGACCAGGTCCGGGTCGCTGTGACCGAATGGATGCACGCCGATGCCCGTGATCATGTCCCACTTCACGCTGCCATCAGCCAGTTCAACCAGCGGGCCGTTGCCAACGCCCGAACCCACATACGGATACAGCGGCGGCTTGCCCTTGGTGCGCGCCACGCGGTCCAAGTAATTCTGAAAAGTCTCGGTTAATTCCTTCTGCGGCGGACGCGCGCCGGTGATCAGTGATTGCGCATCAGTCAACTCGCGCACGATCGCATCGATGGAATCCTGGATCACCGGGCTGCCGGCCAAGGTGGCCGCGGCGGTTAATTCTGGTGTCTTGGTGGTCATGGTGAAAACCAATTCAATGCTCAAGAGCCGCTTGCCAGGCGCGTCGCCCGCTTCAGGCCGCTGACCGGCTTGCGAAAGAGACAATCGTAGCCGCTGCAGCCTCAGGCGGCTCATTGCTTATCGGCCAGACTGACTGCCGGCTTGCCCCGCACTGCTCGGTGAACGGGATAAACCTCAGGCCGTGATGTGGACATCACCACGCGCGATGTGGGCCAGCAGCACCGCGAGCAATTGCGCACGTTCGACGAGGCTGGCCAGTTCGATGAATTCATCAGTCCGATGCAGGTTTCCGCCGCGCACGCCCAGCGTGTCGATGGTGGGCAACCCTGCCGCCTGCATGATGTTTCCATCGCACACCCCGCCGGTTTTGCCGAACGGCAATTGCTGCCCCAGGTCTTGCGCGACTGTGCGCGCCGCCTCGGCCAGTTCACGCACTGCATGAGTCAGCGGCTTGGATGGGCGATTGATGATTTGGTCCACCGCCACGCGCGGCAATGCATCGTCCGGCGTCGCCAGCGCGGCAATCGATCGCTGCAATCGCTCGGCGGCCGCTTCGTCGGCAAACCGCATGTTGCCCCAGCACGCAGCATCATCCGGCACGATGTTCGTCGCCGGACCGCCCCGCAATGGACCCACGTTCACGATCATTCCTCGTTCGGCGTCCGACATTCCTGAAAGTTTCACCAGCGCCTCGCCCAGCGCATACACCGCGCTGACGCCGTGCGCGAAATCTCGCCCCACGTGCGCCGCCCTGCCGAAGGCTTCGACTTTGAATTGCCCAGCGCCCATGCGCTGCACCACCAGCGAGCCGTCAGGCAGCGCCGGCTCCAGCGCGATGCCCACGTCGTGCT
>CAMPIL010000360.1 GCA_946886375.1 uncultured Phycisphaerales bacterium | reverse complement strand
GGATCGGCGCCGCGCCGGGCTACACCGACCCCCTCACCGTTGTCGGTTCGCCGGAGCGTTTCACCGGCGAAGGCGTGTTCCCCAGCGTTGTCAGTCCGTTCAGCGCGCCGTTCGGCCCGGATGAAATCGTTTCGCTCGGCGTCGGCGGTTCCCTCACCGTGAAATTCAACACGCCAGTTGCGGATGATCCGAACAACCTCTACGGCATCGACTTGCTCATCTTCGCCACGGCCAGTTTCTTCGATGTGAGTTACCCCGACGGCATTGTCGGCGGAATGTTCGGCGATGACGGCGGGATCATCGAGGTCAGCGCCGACGGCGAGCATTGGGAAACGGTGCGGGGCGTGATCGCCGACGGTCCAATGCCCACGCTGGGATTCGCTGACGCGGGTCCTTTTCAGGAAACACCGGGAAGCGTACTTACCGATTTCACCCGACCGGTTGACCCGCGCTTGACCGCGGCAAGTTTCGTCGGGCTCAATTACGCGCAGGTCGTTCAGCGATATCGCGGCTCCGGCGGCGGCGTCGGCGTGGACCTTGCCGCCACCGGCCTGGCACAGATCAGTTACGTGCGAATCACAAATCCGACTAACGCGCCGGAGAACATTGAGATCGATGCGTTCAGCGACGTTTCGCCGCGAATTCCCGGCGATGCGAATCTCGATGGCCAGGTCAACGTGAACGATCTGCTGATGGTGATCAACGCATGGGGCGGAATCGTGCCCGGCGGCCCGCCTTCAGATTTCAATAACGACGGCGTGGTGAACGTAAATGATCTGCTCATCGTCATCAATCACTGGGGCAGTTGAGGAGCCGATCATGAACCGCCGCGCGTTTTCAATCGTTGAGATCATGGTGGTGATAAGCGTCATAGGACTTCTCGTTGGAATTGCGATTCCCGCGTTGAGCAGCGTGTCGGCTGCCGGCCGTTCATCGCGTTGCCAGCACAATCTGAGGCAGATGGCGGTCGCGGCGCAGACCTACGCCGCCACGTACGACGCGTATCCCGTTGGCATTCGATATGAAAAAATAAATGGCGTGCTGCACCACCTCTCGTGGGATTGGGTGACCAAAGGTGCGAACCAGATTGTCAGTCCGGGCGCGCTGTGGGCGTTCGCCAATAATCCCGGCGAAGTCCTGCAATGTCCGGATTATCACGGTCCGCCCAACGCAGGCGAGGAATTCACCGGCTACAACTACAACACCACGTACATCGGCGGCGAATCACCATTCATGCAACTGGGTTGGAAGCCGGTGCGCCCGCGCGTGCCGCCGCATGCGTGCAGCCGGTCCAGCCAGTGCGCGATGTTTGGGGATGGAGGGCGCAAGGGCGGAGCCAGTCGCTACATGCGCGCGCCCATGCGCAGCGAAGGCCCGCTCGTGCCGCTGTCGGCCATCTACAACGGCGGGCAGGCGTTCCGGCATTCACATGCCACCAACATCGCGTACATCGATGGCCACATCGGCGCTGCCGATCGGCCTTGTGAGGGGAAACTCGCCACAGGCGCGCTGCTTGATCAGATGGGATTCCCCAGCAACGGCTTCCTCAGCGACGATGACCATGCGTACGATCCGCGATGAATTGGAATGACGGGCCTCAACATGGCTGTTGATCGCTGCGTGTGCTTCAGCATCACCTTCGCTGAATTGAAGGCCTACGCAGACCAGCACGGCAGCGGGCTGGATGATCTGCGAGGCGCGTTCGGCTGCGGGCGTGGTTGCGCGCTCTGCGTGCCATACATCAAGGCCATGCTCCAGACCGGCCAGGTTCGTTTCGATCCCACTGATCCCGCGCCCGGGCAATCTGAATTATGATGCACCGCCATGGCTGAAACGGAGATGATGGAGATTGAATTGGATGGCGGGATTGTTCGCGGCGTGCTGCACCGGCCCGCTCCTGATGCCGACAAGCCCTCCCCCGCGGCGCTGGTGTGTCGCGGCGTTCATTTGCCGGGCGAAGATGCCCACAAACTGCTTGATGACCTGACCCAGGGGCTGACCGCTGCGGGATTTGCCACACTGCTGTTTGAGCATCGCTGCGCTGATCTGATTCTTGAGGATTTCGATGCCCATTGCGCAGGCGACGATGCGCGTGATGCGCAGGCGGCTCTCGCGTGGCTCAAGCAGCAGGCCGACATTGACGCCGCCCGCATCGGCGTGATCGGCTATTCGCTGGGCGCAATCGCCGCGACGGCGCTGGTCGGCCAATGTGGCGCGATCACCAGTTTATGTCTCGTGTCGGCGGCGACAGCCGCGTTCGTGCGCGAGACCCTGACCAGGAACGGCTCGCAGGCGATCACCGCCGAGCACCTGCCCGCCGCATACGCGCCGAGTCTTGAATCCATCGATTCCGCCAAGCAGATCGCGGCATTTGATCGGCCGGCACTCGTGGTTCACGGGGCCGCGGACCGGATCATTCCGCCGGAAATCTCCGGCGTGTATGTCGAAGCGCTCAGAGCCTTGGGACGACCGGTTGAGCATGTTCTGATCGCGCGCGGCGGCCACACGTTTTCTACGGCCGAGGCTCGTGCATCGTGCGTGGAACAGATCGTGCGATTCCATGCCGCCTGTTTGAACGCCAATGAACCGGCAGCAGTTGCGGGCCAGGCATGAGCGTGTTGCCGGACTACGCGTCTGCGTTGGAGTCGGCGCTTCGAGGCATCGTGCCACTGGATCGCACCGAGATGGTGGAACTGCGTGAGAGTGGCGGGCGTGTGCTTGCCGAACCCATCAAGGCGGACCGCGACCTGCCTCCATTCAACCGCGCCCAGATGGATGGCTACGCCGTTCGCGCTGCGGATTTTTCACCGGGACGCGCCTGGCCCGTCGCCGGCAAAGTGGCCGCGGGGGCGTCGGCTGACATCCGCGTTCCGCCGGGTCATTGCGTCGCGGTGGCCACCGGCGCCGCGCTGCCGGCCGATGTTGACGCCGTCATTCAGCACGAAGCAAGCGATCGCGGCGATGTTCACGGCCGTCCTGTGCGCTTCACGATCAACGCTGTCGCCGCAGGCCTCGCCGTGCATCATCGCGGCGTGGATGCCAAGATCGGCGACGTGCTGGTCTCAGCCAACGTCCTGTTGCAGGCTCATCACATTGGCATCGCCGCAGCAGCCGGTCACACGGCGCTCCGCGTTCGTGCACGGCCGCAGACCACGATCCTCACCTCCGGCGATGAAATTGTTTCGCCTTCAACCACGACCCAAGACCTCTCGCCCGTGCAGGTGCGCAATTCCAACGGCCCTGCCGTGTGTGAACTGCTGAAGCGATTTGGAGCCGAAGTCAGTGCATCGCATCACCTGCCCGATGAGCGAGAACCAACGATTTCTGCGGTTGCCCGCGCACTGATTGATTCCGATATCGTCATCACCATCGGAGGCGTGAGCGCGGGCGAGCGGGACCATTTCCCCGCCGCGTTCGATGCCAACGGCATTGAGCGATCGCTCCAAGGTGCATCGATTCAGCCCGGCCGTCCGATTGTCGTTGGGCACGCGGCCAATGGAGCCATCGTCATCGGACTTCCGGGCAATCCTGTTTCGGTGCTCGCCTGCGCC
>CAMPIL010000359.1 GCA_946886375.1 uncultured Phycisphaerales bacterium | reverse complement strand
GGATCATGCTGGGCCGCGTCGGCGGCGGCATCGGCGATCAGCGCCACTTGCGCCAGCATGGCCAGCGCATCGTCGTTCAACGGAGCCTGCGACCGAAACCGCGCCCGCAGCGCACGCGCCGCCGCAGCGGGATGACCATCATCCACCAGCCCCTGCGCGAGTTCACGCCATTCATCCGCAGCCTGCAGCGATGCCCCCGCGCCGCTGTGCGAATCAGTCGCGGCTTGGTTGGCCAGTCGATCGAATCGCTCATCCAGCGCGCCCATGCGCGCCAGCGCCCGCAGCCCCGAACCGTACACCTGCAGCGGCGCATCGGGATGCTGCGTTACGGCCATGTTCACCAGGTCGATGTTCAGCGCATCGCGGCGGGCATCTTCGCCCGGCAGCCGGCCGACCACGCGCAGCGCGCCGCCAAGTTCATCCAGGCTGGCTTGCGATGCGTGCTGCTTCACCCATTCCAGCCGCTCGATCGCGCGATTGGCGTACTCGGCCCCTGCATACAGCGCCGCGAGTTCCAGTTCGCGCCTGATGCCTTCGGGCCGCGCCAGCAGGCGTTTCTCGCCGAGTTCCATCGCCGAATCCATTTGATTCGTCGCGCGGTACACGGTTTCCATCAATCGCAGCGCATGCAAGTCGCGCGGCTGCGCCTCAATGGCCCGCTGCAGCCGCTTCACCACGACATCGGCCTGGCTCTGCAGCAGTTTCACGCGCACCCATTGCTCCAAGAGCGCTGGGTCCGCCGGCCGGCGCGCCATCTGCTGATCGATCCACTTTTCCGCGGCGTCGAGTTTGCCCCACTGCTGCCACGCCGTCACCGCAAGCGACAGGCTTGCGGTGTCAAGTGGATTGTTCTCGCAGAGATTGACCAGCCGCTCCACCGCCTGCTCGTATCGCTTTTGAGTGATGGATTCCTGCGCCATCAACCGCGCAAGCAAAGGACTCTGCGGACTGGCCTGGCGAAATCGCTGGAGAGTCTGCCGATACAGGTTGGTGTCGGCCAGCACGCCGCCGTGCGTATAGATGAGTGCGAGCACCTCGAACGGTTCATCGCGCGTCGGAGCCTGTTCGATGGCGCGCTCGGCGAACTCAATGGACTGATCGATCGCGGTGCGCGCTTCCTGTGGTGATTGCTCCGCGAGCGAAGCGCCCAAAGCGACGAATGCGCGGGCCATCTCGATCAACGCGTCCACATCGTCGGGGAACAACTCAAGGCCGCGACGCGCGACATCCAGCGCGGGCTGCATGCGACCCAGCGCGCGATGGGCTTGCGACAAACCAACCAGACTCGGCAGATCGCTGAATGCCGGGGCCGACGCCAGCGTCTTGTCGAACAGTGCGTTTTCCTGCAGAGCGGCGGCCAGTTGCAGTTGCTGGAGCGCAAGGGCGCGGTGGTCAGGCCACTGCTCGCGGGCCGCAGCACAAACCGCCCATGCCTCGCCAAGCCCGCCGGATTTCCACAGCAGTTTGGCTTCCACGTGCGAGCGCGCAGGAGACGGAGCCAGCGCCTGCACCGCAAGCAGAGCACCGGAGGATTGCGGTACCGTCAAGGCCAGCCGCTCAGCGTATGCGTCGGCAAGGTCTGGATGCTCGGCGGCGAGAGAGACGGCCAAATCCGCCGCGGAGCGCACATCGCGCTGCGCCACCCACGTCAACAGATGCATCACGCCATCCAGATCGCGCGGCCGACGGGCGACAAAACTCTTGAGCAGTTCGTTCGCCTGTTCGGGCTCCAGCAGCGTGGCGGCGGCGCGGGCCACGGAACTTTCATCCGGATGCGCGCGATACAGTTCACTGACGGCCTGGGCCAGCAGCGCCGTGTCAGGCGCCTGCTGACCGAGATACGAACATAAATGAATGTCGCGCTCGCTGATCAGTTTCGGCTGCGCCTGAAGCACGCCGAGCAGTTCACGCTGCGCGCTCCACGGCCGACCCATGCAGAGGTGGGTGTACAGCAATCGCGGATGCATCGCTAGTGGATCGGCGACGGGAAGCGTTGAAGCCCGTGCGTACGCGGCGTTGGCCGGCGCGAATTCGCCAAGGCGACAATGCGCATCGCCGATCATCCGCCAAGTTTCACCGCGCTGGCGATACACCGAGGCAAGCCGGCCGTCGCGGGCTTCGCTCAGCAGATCGTCGGGCAGATCGACCGCGGCGAGAGCCGCCTGAATGAACGCCCGGTCGTACCCCAGTTCACGCAATCCCGCGGCAAGCGTGTAGTTGGCGACGATGATGGCGGTGCGGTCGGTCGACTCGTCGCTTGCAGCCGGCGTGTTGAGCAGTTTCGCCAGCGCGGAGATCGCCAGTTCAAAGTCGCGGCGGCTGGCGGCGGCCACGCCAAGCGTGAACAGCGCTTCGGCGTTGTCCGGCTCCAGCGCAACCAGGCGATCGTACGCCTCCACCGCTTGGGCAGTGCGGTTCTCGTTGAGATAGCAGCGGGCTAATTCGCGCAGAATCTCCGGCGAAGAGGGATCCAGCTCGCGCGCTTTCTGCAATTCGAGAATCGCCTGCAGCATGCGGCCGTCCAGCGATGCGCTGCGCGCCTTGGCGTAGTGCTTGAGCGCCTCGGCCTGCGATTCGGGATCAGGCGCGGCGGGGACCGCCTTCAGCGCAGGTTCGTCGGCCGGCGCAACGAACTGCGCAATCGCCTGCTCCAGCGATAAGAACGCCTTGCCATCGGCGGGGTCGCGCAGGGCCAGTGCGTCGGGTTCGACGCCCGGAGGCATGGCGATTGGCGTCTTGGGCGCGGTGGGCTTGACGCCCGCCTCGTGCCGGGCACGCTGTTCGATCCTTCCCGCAGCCGAGCCATCCGGCGATGTCGCCGCCGCAGATTTCGGCGAGGGCGCATTTGTTGGTTTGTTGGAGGCACACCCGCCTGATGAAAAAATGACCAGCAGACAGGCGATGCAAAGGCGCGACATGAAGGCTCCGCAAGAGTCCGGCGTGAGCGGGATTCTAAGCGGCCTGCGCCGGCGGCAGCGGCTCATCCCGCCGTCGCCTTGGCGCCGGCACGCGGCTCGCGCTTGTGCGTTGACTTGCGCGTCGCGGTGCGCTTGGGAGCGGGTTTGCGGCCATCGGCAATATCGTCGATCCACGACTGCAGGCTCAGATGGGCCGCTGCGCCGTCCTCGGCCTTGATCTGCGAGGCCAGCCAGGTGGACAGGTCGGGAATTTCCATTGAAGAATCGCTGGCCTCGGCCTCGATCAACTGAATGCGCAACTGGTCATCCACCGGAATGGCGTGCGTCTCAAACGACAGCAGCAGCACGCGCGACGCGGCGTAGGGCACGATGCCTTCCAGCGATTCGATGTACTTCTTGGCGTCGCGCTTGCCGCTGCCGGACAATCGCTCCAGGCTCACCGCGTGCTCGCGCAGGTAGATGTTCCGCAGCACCGCACGCAGCCGCTGGCAGCGATCCAGCGCTCGCGGGTAGCGCGGGCCGATCAATTCCAGCGTTTCATGCGGCATGCTCACGCGCAGATCGTTGAAGTCAACCAGGTGTTCCATCAGCGGCGCGTACGCCGCCTGCGCCTGTTCCGTCGTGTATTCCGACA
>CAMPIL010000358.1 GCA_946886375.1 uncultured Phycisphaerales bacterium | reverse complement strand
CCAGCGCACGTCCGGCTCGATCAGGCAAGGCACATCGCGGGCAGCCCGTCGAGGCCGTCGCGCACAACGGCGATCGCCCTGCGGCTCGCAAGGCTAATCAAGGTTGGAGCCAGCGCGGTCGCGGCCGACCACGCAGCGGGCGTTCCTGATCAATCAATCAGTACAAGTTCATGCACAGTACAAGTTCATGCACACCTGCCCGGCGCGCGCTGAGATGATGCGCGCTCAAGTCGTGGCGCGGCGGGCGGCTTCACGCACGTGCTTCGGCCGCACCACATCGCGCGCCACTCCAACCTTTTCCAAAGCCACGATGGTCAGGTAGATCAAATCGATCTCCCACCATTTGCGGCGGTTGGATGCGCTGGCCGGATCGTAATGATGATTGTTGTGCCAGCCTTCGCCACTGGTGAGGATCGCCACGAACCAGTTGTTTCGGCTTTCTTCTTCTGTGTCGTAGTTGCGATAGCCGAACATGTGCGTGAGCGAGTTCACGCTCCACGTGATGTGCCAGACCACCACGGTGCGCACGAACACGCCCCACACCAGCCAACTGAAGCCCAATTGCACGCCGGCCTTCGCGTCGCTCCCTGCCAACCAGCCCACGATGAATCCCACAAGCCAGAACAGCACGGCGTGGCCGAGGTAAATCCAGATCGGCACGAATCGCCGCTCCATGTTCAGATAGAACGGCTGGCGCAAAAGGTCACGTGCGTATCGCTCATAGTTCGACACCTTGTTCAATCCGTGGGTGTCCACCAACAGCCAGCCGACGTGACTCCAGAAGAAATTGACCAATGGGCTGTGCGGATCGGGTTCTTCATCGGCGAAGCAGTGATGAATCCGATGCGCGGCGACCCAGCGTCCGGGCGCATCCTGCATGCAGCACAGCGCGATGTACACCAAGAGTTTCTCAAACCACGACGGGCACGAGAAACTGCGATGCGACAGAAGCCGGTGATAGCACAGGTTGATCCCCAAGCCGCCGAAGACGTACACGCCAAGCACAACCAGCGCCACGCCCGACCAACTGAACAGCCATGGCAGACACGCCAGCAGCGCGAGCATGTGCAGACCCACGACAGCGATGGCGTAGAACCAGACGATGCGGCCTTCGCGGCGCGGCACGCTGATCGGCGGCGGCGCGGCGTGATGCTCGTGCAATGGCGCGTCGTCGGCGTTGCGATCCAGTGCGATAACCGACTCGGCCTTGATACGTTGGGCCTGCGTCATGGTGCGCACGATACCCGCAAGCGAGCACAAGTGGAAGCGCGTGACGCGAGAATTGGGAATCGGGCTGTCTGCTGTTCCTAGAGGCACGGGAGTGCTGATGGTGATTCGGAAGTTAACCCCAGTGGCGGCGGCGACCTCACTCTCTAGCATCCACATGGAACGCTTGAAGTTTTTGACAGTGCACGCCAAACAACAAGGAGTCGCCATGAACACACGAATTCAACTCATTGCTGGGGTTGTCATCGGCAGTGCGTTGCTGGCGGGCTGTGAACAAAGGCCCGAGGCCCGTCCAGCCCCTGAACGCTCGCCGTCTACGCCATCGGATACCACGCGTGGCACGACAGGGTCCCAGCAGGGCTCAGGCATGAATCAGGGAAGCGGCGCCGATGTTCAGCGTGCTCAAACCCTGGTGCAGCGGGCACGGCAGCAAATTGACGCCGGCCAGTTCGACGCCGCCGAGCAGACCCTGAAGGAACTCGATCAGATGAAGTCCAACCTGCCACAGGCCATGCAGCAGCAGATCGATCAGATGCACACGACGCTGCGCAACGCCCAAGAGGGCGCCACGCCGCCGTCGACGCCGACGACGCCCTCGACGCCTCCCCAATCGCCCGGTTGAGCGATCGATCTGGCGCGATGACATTCACATTCATGGCATCCGCGACGATGCCATGTTTTCCCGTATACGCACCCATTCTCCTCTGCCACAAGGAATCGGGTCATGAATCTTCTGCCTCGCGTTTGTTCGCTGACCCTCAGCGTGCTGGCACTGGCGATCTCGGGCTGCGAATCGGGCGCGGGGTCGGACGGAGGCACGTTTGTTCAATGGCCAATGGGATACATGCCCCCGCTGGAGGTCCAGGACGAAGGCGTGCCGATTGAGATCGGACCATCGCCCGTTCCAACGAGGATCGGCGGCACGCCGGTGATCGTCATGCGGATCGAGTCACGGCCGCCTGTCGAAATGATCATCGACGAGGGTACCCTGCTTCCGACCCAGATCACCGCTCATCCCAACGAACGACTGACATTGCGGTTGACCAATCAGGGCACGTCGGAACACGCCCTGGTCATAGACCTTCCTGATGCGCGTGTGGAAATGCCCAGTGTCCTCCGGCCGGGCGATGCACGCATATTGGAACTGACCGCGCCGGGTGCGCCCGGACGGTACGTGTACTACTGCCCGATCGACAACCACCGTGCCGCGGGCGAACAAGGCGAGCTGATCGTCATTCAGCCTCCAACGGCGACCCAGCCCTAACCCCGACGGTGCAGAAAGGATTCACTGATGCGTTTCAAGACCATGCTGATTGCAGTCGCCGCGCTTGCGCTTGCCGGCTGCGACTACGACGACAACGCAACGGACAACGATGACATCTATTACCGCGACACGGATACCACCACGGGCGTCGGCCGCGACGCCTACCCGCAGGGCGTGCCTGACCGCACATCAACTGAGCACGGCGTGACGCAGGGCGGGATCGCCGCGCCCAACAGCCAGTCGAACGCACTGAGCGAGATGGACCGAACGTTCATCCCGGAGGCGGCCATGGCGGGAATGTTCGAGATTGAAAGTTCCCAACTGGCGCGTGAGCGCAACGTCGATGCGCAACTCTCGCAGATCGCCAGCATGATGATCGAGGACCATACCAAGGCCAATCAGGAATTGATGGCCATTGCGCGCCAGAAGGGCGTGACGGTGCCCCAAGGCATGAATGATCATTTTCGGCGGATGTTGACTCAGTTGCAGAGCGCCAGTGGCGAGGATTTCGCCCGGCGCTTCCAGTCGCAGCAGGAGCAGGCTCACCGTGAGGCCATCACGCTGTTTGACCGAGAGGCTCGCCAGGGCCAGGACCCCGACCTGCGCGCTTTTGCACAGCGCACCCTGCCGGTACTCCGCAAGCACCTGGATTACCTGCAGCAGTACCGCCCTTCGGATGATTCCTTCAACAATCCGCCGGACCGCGGCGGCATGGAAGAGCCTTGATCCGCAACGGCGCGAAGAAATGACTCAAATGCGATCGGTCGGTGCGATCGGGCGCTGAATTCTCAGGGCCCGTTTGCCGCGATGTTGGCCGATCTGCGCCAGGAACTTCGGCCGGCCGCCTGCGGTCAACACGACGGGATTGGTCGCGGCCTTTTCGGTCATGATCAGGTCGCCGATTTCAAGGTTGCGCAAGTCGCCGACTGTAATCGTCGTCTCAGCCAGCACCCCGGTCACGCTGAGCGTGGCGTCGGACAACCGCTTGGCGATGAGTTCTTCCCATTGGTGTTCGCCGCGGTGCTTGCCCGCCGAGGAGTCGGCGAGCCCGATCTCGTAGTGGTTC
>CAMPIL010000357.1 GCA_946886375.1 uncultured Phycisphaerales bacterium | reverse complement strand
CCCGCTGGCGGACATGCTCGCGGCAGAGGTGCGGCTGATGCAGGATGATCCCGAAGGCGCGCTGGATATTCTTGCGCCGCTGCTGCATCGCCTGCCGAAACTTCGTCCCGCGCTTGCGCTCGCCGCCGCCGCCCACGCCATTTCATACGACGAAAGTGCGATGAAAGCCGCGCTGGACCACTACGATTCGCTTTCGCCCGGCAGCGCGGAGGCGTATTTCGTCGCCGGCCGATACCTCTCGCTCAACCGCCAGTACGGGATCGCGGCGAACATTCTGGAAGAAGCCATGCGTCGCCAGCCCGCCTGGCCTGCGCCGCAGATTGAACTTGGCCTCATGGAACTTCAATCCGGGCGAGATGACCGCGCGCTGCGAATTCTTCAGGGCGTGATCGCGCTGGACCCGTTCAACAAGCGTGCCACGTACAGCCATTTTCTGCTGGAAGAACTTTCCAAGTACGCGGAAATCGAATCCGAGCACTTCATCGTGCGCTATCTGCCGGGGGTGGATCAGGTCGTGGCCGACATGATGCTGCCTGAACTGGAGCGCATTCACAAGACGGTCGCCAGCCGATTCAGTTACCAGCCGCCACAGAAGACCCTGATTGAACTGCATCCCAACCACGAGCGGTTTGCGGTGCGCATCACGGGCATGCCGTTTGTGCACACGATGGCGGCGTGCACTGGGCCGGTGATCGCGCTGGAGGTTCCGCGCGAAGGCCCGCCGCAGAAGCATCTTGGTTTGTTCGACTGGCCGCGCGTCATTCAGCACGAATACACGCACACCATCACGCTGGGTCAGACGCGCAACCGCATTCCGCATTGGCTGACCGAAGCCGCCGCGGTGAGCATGGAGCCCGGCCCGCGCGCATATGAGACCTGCGTGATGCTGGCGGACGCGTATCACAACGATTCGCTGTTTTCCCTTGATGACATCAAGTGGGCGTTCGTGCGCCCGCGCCTGCCGGGCGACCGTTCCAAGGCATATGCGCAGGGTCACTGGATGGTCGAGTACATGAACGAGCGCTTCGGCGAATCGACGCTGGTGCGATTGCTGGAGCGGTACTTCCACGGCGAGCGCGAGCAGCAGGCGATTCCCGCAGCGCTGGGCATCAGCCGCGAGCAGTTCTACACCGATTTTCTGGAATGGGCCCGCCACGAAGTTGATTCGTGGGGACTTGGCTCCAAGCCCACGATGGTCGAACTGACCGACGAAATCCGCATGGCTGATCCGGAGAAGTCGATCGTCATGTCCGCGTCAAAACAGGCGCGGCTGGATGCGATCGTGAACCGATTGACCGAGCAGGTCGGCCAGCCCGCGACGCGGTCGCCCGGTGACGATCCGCGAGCCGGTCAACTGACGGGCGATCAGTGGCCTGACCTGGTTCGCCCGCCGGTGGACATCAGCGATGAACAACTGGCGAAGTGGATTGATCAATATCCGGATCATCCTGACCTGGCCGAATTGCAGTTGCGGCGGCGAATCCAGCGTGCGGGCGAGAACATCAGCGCGAACGATGATGCGCTGATCGAGCTGCTCAACCGCTATGCGGCCCTGCGGCCGGTTGATCCATATCCGCACAAGAAACTGGCGCAGATCTGGCTCGCCAGCCAGACGCCGGGCAAGGCGATTCCGCACCTGGAATATCTGGACATTCGCGAGGAGAAATCGCCCGCGTACGCGGTGCAACTGGCGAAACTCTACCGCGAGGCCGGCGATCTGGACGCCGCGCTGACCAAGGCTGTGCGTGCGCTGCACATCAATCCATACAACGCGCCCAACCGCGAACTGGCCGCGACGATCGCGCTGGAGGCCAAGCGGTACGACGCCGCCCGCCAGCACATCTTCGCACTGACGCTCTTGGAGCCGGACCGCCCGCAGCACGTCCGACGGCTGGAGGCTGTGGAGAAGTTGATGAAGAGCGCGGGATGATCGCCGTGGTGTGATTCGTTCGGTGAGAGTTTCGCCGTCGCGTGGCGCGTGCGTAGTGGCTCGCGCCTCGTGGCCTGTGCGTCATGCATGGTGCCGCGCCGCTTGTGCCCTCTGCCTCGTGCGTTGCGCTTCGCGCTTCGTGACGCTTGCTTCGTACCTCGTGCCTCGTCTAACTATTTCAAAAGTTGTACAAATTTTGAAATAGATTGGCGCGTCCATCGCACGGTCACGCTACTCGAAGACTCAGGTTGAATTAGGCCGCCGTCGCGTGGCTGAGCGACGTTGCGGCATGGACGCCGCGGTCATTCGCGATCGATCACCGTGAACGCCCGCTGGCCCTTGAACACCCGGAACAGATACCACAGCGAAGGCAGCACGATCACCGCACCAACCAACACCGACAGCAGCAGCAACCACAACATGCGCGGCGCGGCGGCGGAGTTGAACACCGTGAACTGCGGCGGGACCAGGTACGGAAACTGAGCCGCACCGTAGCCCACCACGATAAACGTCACCTCGGCCACGGCGAACGCGCGAGCCTGTCCCGGCCGCCGGCCGCGCAGGTTTGCGATCACGCCAATCATGCAGACCACTGCCAAAGCGATGCACATCCAGTTCAGCCATCCCGAAGACAATCTTGACGCGATCAGCGGCGCGCCCCACCACGCCGCACCCCAGGTCAGCACGGCCATCACTGCGACGGTGATTTGCGCGCCGATCGCCGACTTGCGGAAACTTTCGCGCGCTTCCTCATCGGTTTCCACGTACAAGTACACCGCCGCCAGAAGCGCGCAAATGGACATCGTGAACACGCCGACGCACCACGGGAACACCTTCAACCACGGCGAGAAAAAACCGCTGACGTACACGCCATCATCGGTCCAATGCAGTTGGCCCGAGGCAATGGCGCCCAGCGTGACGCCCAGCAGCAGCGGCGTGCCGGCGCTGGCCCAGGCAAACACCCGCCGCCAGCGGTCCTGCGCGGGGCCGGGCCGATCGTAGGTGGCGAACGTGAACGCCGAGCCGCGCAGCACGATGCCGATGAGCATGAGCGTCACCGGGACGTGCAGCGCCGTCATGACCGCGCTGAACGCCGGCGGGAAGCACGTGAACATGACCACGATCACCACGATCAGCCAGACGTGATTGGCTTCCCAGATCGGTCCGATCGCGTCGCGGATGCGCCGCCGCTGCATCTGTTTCTGACGGCTGACCGTGGCGAGCAGATCCCAGATTCCGCCGCCGAAATCCGCCCCGCCCAGCAGCACGTAGGCAGTGAGAGCGATGAGCATGATCCACGCGATGACCAGTTCAATCTGCATTGGCATTCGGCTTCGAGTGGTGATTCACGGGGGCGGCGCTCAACCGAACCTGCCGCATCATCAGGTACACCACCGCGATGGCGAGAAAGATGTACACGACGGTGAACGTGATGAACGGCGCGATGAGGCCGCGCATGGGCGTGACGGACTCGGCCGTGCGCATCACGCCGTGGATGATCCACGGCTGCCGCCCGACCTCCGTCACCACCCAGCCGCATTCGATGGCGAGAAAGCCAAGCGGAGCGCAGCAGACGATCGCCCACAGCAACAGGCGGGGCACGGGCCGATCGGCGAAACGCATTCCCGCAACCCGCTTGTTC
>CAMPIL010000356.1 GCA_946886375.1 uncultured Phycisphaerales bacterium | reverse complement strand
GATGAGGGGCAGGGGTCGGGTTTGCGCGCGAAGGCAGCCCGACCTGGCGATCCGCGCACTAGTTTCGTTGCACTAGTTTCATTTTTAGGCAAAAACGCAACTATGGCGTGGATCACAGTTCGAGTCCCTCCGCTTCAGGCCGAAGAGAATTCGCTGGTCTGATTGCATTGCACAACTGGCGGCGGTGATATTCAACCGCAGATGAACGCGGATGAACGGGATGGAGAGAGGAACGACATCCGCCTCTTGATCCGTTGTCCTGATGTCCTGAATCCCACCGATTTCCTATATCCGCCTGAGGCTGGTTGCGCTGTGATTTCGCCGGAGTGCTGGCGAGGGCGCCGCAATGTCTTGCCAATTACCCGAATCGCTGGAAATTCACGATGTCTCCGTCAATGAAGATCTCGATTTTCAGAGGCGCGAGTGGACTGTTCAGCGCATCGCCTGGCTGGTAGAAGCGGCGGTCATCGTCGCTGCGCTCCTCGGGCTGCTGGGCAACGGCCCGTTGTCCAAGGCCAGCATCAGCGACCCCACTGGTTCGCTCTTCGTCGAATACAGCCGCTTCGGCCACTGGGAATCGCCGTTGCGCATTGAAATCACCGTGCAGCCGCGTGCCGGTCACCTCACTCGGCTGTCGATCAACCGTCCCTATCTCGATCAAATGCGGGTCGAATCGATCACGCCGCAGCCTGTGAGCCAGTCCGCCGACGGCGAACGCATCACTTTTGAATTCACATCCGATGGCGATCAGCCGCTGACGATCGCGTTTCATTTCTCCACGCGGAAGCTCGGAGCCGTGGAGGCCGCCATCGGTCTTGCAGGCGGCGAGAACGTGCAATTCACCCAGTTCATCTTTCCGTAGGACGAAAGACCAAAGCAGAACGGGTTCTTGCGCAAGGAGCATCGTCGATGGATTCTGTCATTCGGGCCGTTGCGATCTACGCCATCGTCTGGATCATCTTTCGCCTGGCGGGCCGCCGCACATTTGCCGAAATGACCTCGTTTGATTTCATCCTGCTGCTGATTTGCGGCGAAGCGACGCAGCAGGCGCTCCTGGGCGACGACTTTTCAATCACCCACGCGAGCATCATCGTGCTGACACTGGTGTGGATGGACGTGATTCTCTCCCACATCAAGCAGCGATCGCAGACCGCCGACCGACTCATGGATGGCCTGCCCGTCGTGCTGGTGGCGAACGGGAAGTTGCTCAAGCATCGGATGAACCGGGAGCGCGTGGATAGTGAGGACATCCTCGAGGAAGCCCGCAAGCGGCACGGCATCAGCCGCATCGACCAGATCAAATACGCGGTGCTGGAGCGCAACGGCAGCATCTCGATCATCCCCAGCGAAGGACCGCCCGCGATGGAGTCCTGACTCCGGCTGCACCGCCGCGACGCTTCGGCGGTATCCTATGGAGAGGAGAATTTCATCATGCGTCGTACCGTTATTCATTGCACGTTGATCGCCGCCGCCTTCGGAGTGTTTGCACCCTCCGCGACGCTTGCGCAGGATCGCCCCGCGGCCGAAGCGCGCGAACAGCGCGGCCAAGCGCCCAGCATCGAGCGCTTCATGAAGATCCGCGCTCCCAACAGCCCAACGCTCGCGCCTGATGGCACGCTGTACGTTCGAGACTGGCCCGACGGCGTGAACCAACTCTACAAGCGCGACCCAGGTCAGTCGCTCGACGGGCCCATGACTCGCCTGACAGACTTTGCCGACGGCATCAACGGCTATTCGCTTTCTCCCGACGGCAAGACCATCATCATCGCTGCGGCGATCGGCGGAAGCGAGCAGGACGACCTGCACCGCCTTGACGTCGCCACCGGGATCGTCACGCCGCTGCTGGTCAATCCGCGCGTGGTGTATGGCTTCAAAACGTGGCTGCACGACAGTTCCGGATTCATCTACACCGCAAACGATGAAGTGGCTTCGGACTTTCACGTTTATCGTTTCGACTTCGCCACCAACAAGCCCGTGAAACTCCTGGCCCGGCCCGGCAATTGGGAAGTCAGCGACATCACTTCCGACGGCAAGCGATTGCTGGTGAATGAGTATATTTCCGCCTCCAACGCCAACGCCTACGAACTCGACGCGGCGAACGGCACTCTCACCAAACTCAACATCGGGCCGAATGAAACCTACAACGAAGCGGCGAATTACCTGACCGATGAAGTCGCGGCGCTGGTGGTCTCTGACACTGAAGAAGGCATCCGCCGCATGTTCGTGCGCGAACTGCAAGGCGGAGGCATGCACAAGCCCGTGCCCGTGCTCGACAAGTACGATGTGGAGGGCGGTGCGATGAACCAGGAGCGCACCCTCGTGGCCATCGTGGTCAATGAAGACGGCTACGGCACCATGCGCCTGTACCAACTGCCGAGTTTTGAACAGGTGAAAACGCCCGACATCGCCAAGGGCATTGTGGGAAGCGTGGACATCCGCAATCAAACCGTCACGTGGACGCTCAGCAACACGCGCACGCCCGGCTTGGCGTACGCCTGGCAAAGCGACTCCGCAGCCGAAGTCCGGCAACTCACTAAGGCCGACACGCAAGGCATTGATCTGTCCACGTTCGCGCTGCCGGAACTGATCACGTACAAGTCATTCGACGGCGTGGAGATTCCCGCGTTTCTGTACACGCCGCCGGGCTATAAGAAAGGCACGCCGATTTCCTTTGTCGTGAATTTTCACGGCGGCCCGGAAGGACAATCGCGCCCCGGCTTCAGCGCATTGACGCAGTACCTGCTCGCCAGTGGCTTCGGCGTCGTGCAGCCCAACGTGCGCGGTTCCACCGGCTACGGCCGCGAGTTCCAGATGCTGGACAATTACAAGAAGCGATGGGACAGCGTGAAAGACGGCGCGGAGGCCGCGCGTTGGCTGGTGAAGAACAGCTATTCCAGCGCCGGCAGGATTGCGGCCTACGGTGGAAGTTACGGCGGGTTCATGGCCGTGGCCACCATCATCGAAGGCGGGGATGTCTTCGGCGCATCGGTCGATGTCGTGGGCATTGTGAACATGAAGACCTTCCTCGAGCAGACCAAGGATTACCGCCGCAAGTTGCGCGAGGCTGAGTATGGTCCACTGAGCGATCCGGAATTTCTTGAGTCGATCTCATCAATTAACCGCATTGATGAGATCAAGGTTCCCATGCTCATCGCGCACGGTTTGAACGATCCGCGCGTGCCGGTGGGCGAGGCCATGCAACTGGCCGTGGGTTTGCAGAAGCGCGGCTATGACCCGGAGTTGCTGTTTTTCCCTGATGAAGGCCACGGCTTCGCCAAGCTGGAAAACCGTCTGCTCTTCGCCCAGCGCATGGTGAAGTTCCTGCAGCGCACGATCAGCAATTGAGCGAGTTTCGAGAAGTTAAGCGGCTCAACTCCCACTGAAAGTCGACCGTGCGATGGTCTGCGCGCACGCTTCCTTTGTTGCAAACCCATTGGCATCAGCGAGTTACCGCCAATGGCCTGAAATCGCTATTTTCCTTTGCAGGTTTACCTTTTTCGTGGTCTACTGAATGTGCAGGCCTTGGCCTTCACTTCTTTCTGGCCTGCTTCCACGGGCGGTGTAGGGTTCAGCATGCAAACCAA
>CAMPIL010000355.1 GCA_946886375.1 uncultured Phycisphaerales bacterium | reverse complement strand
CGCAGCGATCTTCTCGCTGGCTTTGTAGTCGGCATTGTCGCGTTTCCGCTGTCCATGGCCCTCGAGATCGACTCAGGTGTCCCGCCTCAGCACGGCTTGTACACCGCCATCATCGGCGGCGGGCTCATCGCCCTTCTGGGCGGCTCGCGTGTGCAGGTCTCGGGTCCCACCGCCGCGTTCGTCGTCATCCTCGCGCCGATTTCAGCCAAGTTCGGCCTCGGCGGCCTTGTCATTGCTTCGATGTTGGCGGGCGTCATTCTGCTGCTCATGGGCATTCTGCGCTTCGGCACGCTCATCCAATTCATTCCCTATCCAGTGACAACAGGATTTACCGCCGGCATTGCGGTGGTGATCGCGACGCTTCAGATTAAGGACTTCTTCGGCCTGAACATCTCCCACATGCCCGAGCACTACATCGACAAGGTCGCAGAACTGGCCAAGGCAATGCCGCAGTTCAACTGGCCTGACCTTACCGTGGGCGTAGGGACGCTGTTGACGCTGGTGATCTGGCCTCGACTGACGCGCAAGATTCCCGCGCCGCTGATTGCGCTGCCGCTGGCCGCGGTCGCGGCGTTCTTGATCGCAAAGGCCAATCCCGACTTTCACATCGCCACGATCAACAATCGATTCACTTACACGCTTGAGGGTGAAACCCACGCCGGCATCCCCCAACTGCCGCCGATGCCCGCCTGGCCGTGGAATTTCCCCGGACCCGATGGCCAGCCCATCACCTTCGACATGGACATGATCCGCGCGCTGCTGCTCTCGGCGTTCGCCATCGCCATGCTCGGGGCGATCGAGTCGCTGCTCTCGGCGGTCGTGTCGGACGGCATGACCGGTTTCAATCACGAGCCCAACGCCGAACTCGCTGCGCAAGGCGTCGGCAACATTGTTGCGCCGTTCTTTGGCGGGTTTGCCGCCACCGGCGCCATCGCGCGCACCGCAACCAACGTGCGTCACGGCGGGCGCTCGCCGGTCGCGTCCATTGTCCACGCGCTGTTTGTGCTGGCGGCGGTCATCTCGCTGGCGCCATTGCTGGGCTATCTGCCCATGGCCGCGCTCGCCGCGCTGCTTTTGATCGTCGCGAAGAACATGAGCGAGATGCGGCACTTTGTGTACGTGCTGCGTGTCGGCCCCAAGTCCGATGTCGCTGTGCTCATTACGTGCTTTTCACTCACGGTCATCTTCGACATGGTCGTGGCGGTGTCGGCGGGCATTGTGCTTGCCGCGATCCTCTTCATGCGACGCATGGCCGAAGTTTCCGGGGGAGCCGTCAAACTCGTTGGCAGTGAGCATCCTCATCTCAAGGAGCCGCTGCCGTGGGGCGTGCTGTTGTATGAAATCAATGGGCCGCTTTTTTTCGGCGCAGCCCAGAAGGCCATGAGTTCACTGCACACGGTTGGCAATGGCGTGAAGGTTGTGATTCTCGACATGGAATCGGTCCCGGCGATCGATGCCACGGGTCTGGTGAACCTTGAATCCACCATCCGCCGCCTGCATCGCGACCGCATCATGGTGATTCTCGCCAGCGTTCAGCCGCAGCCGTTGGAAGTGCTGGAGAAAGCGCGCCTGGAGGAACTCGACAGCCGCATCGGCATCTGCACGACGTTCGATGAAGCATTGCATCTGGCGAAGTTCCACCTCGCCCTGGGCGAGGACCTGCATTACCAGCACGCGGCCGCCGCGCAGCATTGAGATTTTGCTGCACTACAACTCGATCTGCGTTCCGATCTCAACCACTTGATTGGGCGGAAGGCCGAAGAATGCCGTCGCCGGCAGCGCGTTGCGCGACAAGGCCGCAAAAAGTTTTTCGCGCCAGATCCACATCCCGCGGCGACGCGTGGGAATCAGCGTTTCGCGGCTGAGAAAGTACGCCTTGGGCTGCAGAAGAACCGGCTTCCCGCCTACTGAAATCCGCTCAATCAGCGACGGCACGTGACGAGTCTCCATGAACCCGTACCGCGCAATCGCGCGGTGAAAGCCCTGGCCTAATTCCGTCTGCACAATCCGCTGGCTTTCCTCCACGCGCGGCACCTCCTCGGTCAGGAGCGTCAGCAACACCACGTGCTCGTGCAGCACCTGGTTGTTCTTCAGGTTGTGAATCAGCGCCAGCGGCACGCCCTCCGGACTGCCCGTCAGATAGATGCCCACCCCCCTGATCCGCACCGGAGGCGTTCGCGCCAGGCTCTTCAAGAAGATTTCCATCGGCACGAGTCGATCCTTCAATCGGGCCGCTACCAGGACCCGACCGCTCTTCCACGTGGTCATCACAAGGTAAATGATCGCTGCCACCAACAGCGCCACCCACCCGCCATGAATGATCTTCAGCGTGTTCGCGGCGAAAAACACCAGATCAACCAACAAGAATATAAGCGTCACTCCCAGCGCCAGCGGCAGCGGCCAGCCCCACAACTTCCACGCCACCGGAAACGCCAGCAGCGTCGTGATCACCATGGTGGTGGCGATCGCAATGCCGTACGCGCCCGCCATCGCGCTGGATGAGCCGAATCCCATCACGAATCCGATGGTCAGGAACATCAGCATCCAGTTCACCGAGTTGATGTAAATCTGCCCCATCGTCCTTTCTGAGGTGTGCTCGATCTTCACGCGCGGGACGTACCCCAGTTGGGCTGCCTGCATGGTCAGCGAAAAGACGCCCGTGATCACTGCCTGCGAGGCGATGATGGTCGCGGCCGTCGCCAGCGCGACCAGCGGATACAACGCCCACGAAGGCGCCAACAGGTAGAACGGGTTCCACGCCGCTTCCGGATTGCTCAACACCAGGGCGCCTTGGCCAAAGTAATTCAGCAACAGCGCTGGACCGACTAGGCAGAACCAATCGATCTGCACCGGCCGCTCGCCGAAGTGCCCCAAATCGGCGTACAGGGCCTCGCCGCCCGTCGCCACAAGAAACACCGCGCCCAAGACCACGAAGCCCGGCATTCCGTTGTGCGCGAAGAAGTGCAGTGCATGCCATGGATTGATCGCCGCCAACACCGATGGCTCGCGCACGATCCCGCCAATCCCCAGCGCCGCCAGCGTGCTGAACCACGCGACCATCACCGGCCCGAAGACCGACCCTACCCCGCCCGTGCCGTAGCGCTGAACTGCAAACAGCCCGATCAAGATCACAATTGTCAACGGCACGATGAACGGATCAAACACGGGCGTGGCGACCGCCAATCCCTCCACTGCGCTGAGCACCGAGATCGCAGGCGTCAGTGCGCCGTCGGCGTACAGCAGCGCGGCGCCGAACAACCCCAGCGAAACCGTCACTTCCGCAATTCGCCCGTGCTTGAGCACTGAACTCACCAGCGCCACCAGCGCAAGAATGCCGCCTTCGCCGCGATTGTTGGCTCGAATGACGTATACGTGATACTTCAACGTGACGACGATGATGAGCGTCCAGAACACCAGGGAAAGGACGCCCAGCACGTTGGCGTGCGAAACGCCGATGCCGTGAGGTCCGTGAAAGCATTCGCGGATGGCGTACAAGGGGCTCGTGCCGATGTCGCCGTAGATCACACCCAGCGCCAGCAGCGAAAGTCGCAGCACATCGCGACGGTGAGTTTCAGCGGCGGACGGTGAAAGCA
>CAMPIL010000354.1 GCA_946886375.1 uncultured Phycisphaerales bacterium | reverse complement strand
GCCGGAATCTGGGGGGTTGTCAATGGCTTGATGGCCACTGGCCCGCGCGGTCCCAATGAAATTGCGGCTGTGACTCCGGAACAGGCCCACTCCAACCTGCCCAGGCCAACACAACAGTCTCCCGCGATCGAACCGTCAATTCCCATGGGACTGGCCCATCACAGCCGTCCTTCACGCTTGGATGTGGATGCCCAAGCGCCCGCATCGGATGAGCGGGCGCTGGTTCGCAATTCTCCATCGGCCCAGGCCGACCCAGCCGGCCCATTGGTGGCGGATTTTGCAATCGTCATTCGCACCGCCAGCGCTGATGTGACCGAGCAGGTGATGTCTGCGGCATTGACCGAAACCGCGCCGGAAAGTGCGTTCGTTCGCAATTTCAGTTTCGCAGAGGCCCAGCAACTCGCCCGCGAAATGCGGCCGGCAGCGCGTCCCGACTCACGAGGCGAACAGCCGACCGTCGCCTCGGCCGACAATCGACTGAAGCCTGCGGCTTTGGTGAGCGACGCGCAGTGGCGTGCGCTCGCGGCTCAGGTGAGGCAGCAATGGGAAGCACGCCGAACCGCGCGGGAAACTTCTGATGACAGAAAGTCCGCGCCTGAGAGCGCACACCTGGCCGGCTCCAAGGACGCTGCCCCGTCGCTTGAGCAGCAACTTGAATTTTCCAGCCAGGGCGCAACGCACGCGCTTGCCGTGCCTGCATCGCAGTTGAGTGCGCTGGTCGAGCGGCTTGCGCTCACGGGCGGTCAGCAGACCGCTCTTCGAATGTTGCCCAAGGAAGCACCTGCGGAGACATCCGCCACGGGACTTGATCCCTGGCAGCCGCTGTCGTTCTGGCTGAATGAAGGCCCGCAGGTGAGGCAGGCGTTCGAGCGCGTCACGCACGGCCGACCTGATCGCATGGTGCTGGTGCCGGTGGTGGTGCAGCCTGCCGGTAAATGACGCATTGAATCAGCGGTGGGAGCCGATTTGCGGTTCCTCGCCGCGCCGCAGTCGCCTGATGTTTCCGCGATGCTGATAGATGACCAGCGCTGCGATGATCAGCGTGCCGATGAACAAGGGCGACGCGTGAATCAGCCGGTCGATGGTGTGCGAGGCGGGTTGCTCCAGTGCGTCAGGCGGAATTTGCGCGAGCAGATATCCCAAAGGCAGACTTGCCGCTGCAAGCATGCTGGCGAGCGAGACAAACCGGAACAACCGCAGCGTGACGTACCACACCACCAGCGAGCCCAGCGCGGGAAACGTCAGCAGCGGCCACATGGCCAGCATCGCCCCGCAGCCGGTGGCCACGCCCTTGCCGCCCCTAAAACCGAGGAAGATCGAGAACATGTGACCCGTCACCGCCGCGCACGCCACCGCGAACCACAGCCACATCTGCAAGGCGGTCAATTCGCTGGCATCGCGGCCAAGCGTGTGGTTCCACGCGCCGGCCGCCAGGACCGGGACCGCTCCCTTGAGCATGTCCAGCACAAAGCAGACGAGCCCGAATTTCTTTCCCAGCACGCGCCCGACGTTTGTCGCGCCGATGTTCTTTGAGCCGTGCTCGCGAATGTCGATGCCCTTGATCCGGCCGATGATCACGCCGAACGGAATCGACCCGATCAGGTACGCCGCGGCGATGCACGCAATCCAGGCGCCGGTCATGGGCGTGCCGTCTCGGAATGTGCCGCGGGGGAATGTGCCGCGGGTTTGTGGAAGAACATCGAGCCAAAGGTGAAGCGGGCATCTGCGTGCTTCTGGTTCAGCGGATATCGCTTGCCGTTGTCCATGAAGTGTGAATTGCCCATCAGCGGCAGACCGATGGCCCGGCGGATGGCATCGACATGTTCCAGCGTGTGCAGCGGCGCTTCGGTGGGCGCGTTCTTGCCGAAATCGAACGTCAGACACATCATCCCGCCGGGCTTGAGCAGGCCCGCCATGCGATGGGCGACGCGCTCCTGCATGGGAGGCGGAATGTGCTCGATGACGCAGAAGCAGTACACGCGATCAAATCCGCCGGCCGTGCCAAGGTCGGCCGCAGTGGGGTCTTCGTGCCCAAGGTCGGTTGTGCGGGCATCAATCCGCAGTTCGCGCCGCTTGGCGATCTCAGCGGTTTCACCGATCAACTGGTGATTGATGTCAAGGCACACCACGTGATCGCCAACCGATGCAAGGTGAAACACCGGAGCGGTCATCGCGCCGCCGACGTCCAATACCGCAAAGCGGCGGCCGGGCTGCCGGCACGGAACCGATGCGCCGGTATACGCCAAGCCGCGGGAATACTCCCACATCTTGTGCGGCCTGATGTACCACCTTCGCTTGACGTGGCCATTCACGCCCAGCCGATTGCCGGTGAGCAGCCAGCGCCACGTCCAGGCGTTGAGCGAGCGAACCGTTGGCCGCACCGCGGGCAGGTTGAGGTCTGCGTAGTCCAGGGTGATGTTGATTCGAGGCCCGTCCGTCATTGAGGCGCTTTGATTGCTGAGGTTGATTCAAATGCGCCGCTGCGAAGCGCGGGGCGCATGGGCAGTGTAACCGTGATGAACACCGCGAACATGCCGAACATCTGCCCGTTGAGATCCGGCGCTGTCCGCCACGTGCGCCGCAGTGAAGCGATCATCACTCCCATCAAAATCCCCGCACCGACCGCGCCTGTGCATCCAAGCACGTGCAGGTACAACGAGTGGGCGTGACTGGAGACAGCCAAAGTCTTGGCCTGCGAAGTTTCCAGAGCCGCGAAGTGAAAGCCGCCGGCCCCCGCGCCGCCGACCGGGCGCTTGAGAAACATCTCCCACGCCGCCTGCCAGCACGCAAGGCGATAGCCCACATCCATGCCGTATTGTCCCGCCTCGACGCGCTGCACATCAGTCTGGGTGCGCTCAAGGCGATACACGATGATGTGTCGCACCGAAGGCCACGCCGCAAGGGCACAGGGGATCATCGCGAGCGCGAGCAGGAAAATTGGTTTTCGAACACTCGGCCTACGAAGCAACATCGTGATCGCAGCAACCGGCAGCGTGATGGCTGCGGCGATCCAAGGCCCGCGGCTGCCGGTCGCCACCAGCCCCAATCCTGAAACGGCGAGTCCTGCCAATGATGCCCATCGAAGCCAGCCGCGCACGCGAGTGAACGCCGAAAAGTGCCAGCACATGGCGATCAGGCACAACGTGCCGGTGTTGACCGGATGCCCCATGCCCCGCAGCCTCGGGCCGTCGCCGGCGTGACGCGCAATCAGGTGCAGGCCTTGCCCGAGTTGCGCAAGGTTCTGCAGAAATACGCCGCACAGAAACGCCCCGATCATCCATGCGACGTGATCGATCACAGGCCAGAGCATGAAGGGCGTGGCCAGCGCACGAAACGATTTCAGTTCATCCAAACCGTGCCCCGGATCGGGACTCCACATCAAGGTCACTGCGTGCCACCCAGCCCACGCGAGCATGAGCCAGCCCACGGAATCGCGCATGATGAATCGATACGCGCGCCAGGTATGAGGCAGACGGATGATGCTGAAACCAAGCAGAACGCCGAAGGTCGCCGACGCAGGAGCGGTGGCGAAGCCCAGCGAGCCCAAATAGGCCACCGCGGCGATCTCGTGGGCCACGTGGCCGCGAAAGTCGCGTCGCCGTGCGT
>CAMPIL010000353.1 GCA_946886375.1 uncultured Phycisphaerales bacterium | reverse complement strand
CCTTGGGAGAGGGCCGAGGTGAGGGCCCGCCGGTGAGTGGGAAATCGCACGACTCCCCCACTGTCGATCTCATCTGCGTGCACGGCCAGACGGTGTTTCATCAGCCGCCCGTCTCTTGGCAGTTGGTGAACACCGCGCCGATTGCGCAGCGGTTCGGCTGCGCGGTGGTCACCGACCTGCGGCAGGCTGATCTTGCCGCAGGCGGCCAGGGCGCGCCCATCACGCCCATTGCGGATTGGATTCTCTTTCGCGCGATTGGCAAGCGGTGCGCCATCGTGAACCTTGGCGGGTTCTGCAACGTGACTGTGCTTCCGGCGAATGGGAATGCAGAGGATGAATGGCGGGCCATCCGAGGGTTTGATGTGTGCGCGTGCAACCAGATTCTGGATGTGGTCGCGCGCGAAGCGCTGGGGAGACCGTTCGATGAACATGGCAACGCCGCTTGCCGCGGGCGCATCGATCCGCGCGCGGCCGGGGCATTGCGCGAGAGTCTCGAACGCCAGCGCATCGGCGGCCGCTCGCTGGGCACGGGCGACGAGGCGGCACGCTGGGTGCATGAGCAGATCAAGAACGGAGTCGGCCCCAGCGATATCGCCGCGACGGCGGTCGATGCAATCGCACGCTGCATTGCTGACGCGTTGCGCGAGCATCAGCCCGATGCAATTATTCTCGCTGGCGGCGGCGCGAGAAACTGCGCGCTGAAAGAGTCCATCGCCATCGCTTCGAACTCGATCGTGCATCTGAGCGATGAGTTCGGCGTGCCGATTGAAGCGCGCGAGTCGATGGAGTTCGCGGTGCTGGGCGCGTTGTGCGCTGACGGCGTGGCGATCACCCTGCCGCAGGTCACCGGCTGCCGCGAACCCGCGCCAGTTGCGGGAGTGTGGACAGGGTTGATTCAACGGGACAGTGGCGGCCTTACTTCGGCACGCGCGATGTGACCATCAATTCCATCTCGCGGTCGCGCACCGCCCCGCCGTCGAAGGTCCACGTTGCGCTCCCGCCGCTGGTTTCCTCGGCATTGCTGGCGATGATTTCGCCGGGCAATTCCACGGTGATTTCAAACTTGTCATCGCCCAGGTCCTCGGTGATCGCGAACGCTTTCTTCTGGCGGTCGAATTCGACGATGAACGCTTCGTACTGCGAGCCGTTGTAGTCGGCGATGGTGAACAGCGCCTGCTTCAACTGGTCATCCGTCAGTTCATCGTAATCCTTGAGTTGCGCGGCGACCGCCTCGCCACGCGCGCTTTCGTCGGCGAAGGGCTGGCGCGGCTCCAGCAGCTTGGCCAGGTCGGCATAGTCGTAGTGATTCACGCAATCGCGCAAGTGCTGCTGCACGAGCAGCCATCCATCCTGCGGAGCCTCGGGCGTCGCGCGCTTGAACGCAGCCCGCGCGAAGACCAGCGACTTCTCGGTTTCAAACGTCGCCAGGGCGCGCACCACGGTCAATCGCTGCTCGGGCGTCCAGTCCTCGAACTTCACATCGCGCAGTTCCGCGGTGGGCATGAGCACGTGCCGCTCGCGCAAGGCTTCGATGAACATCCACGGCCGCGCGGCATAGGTGCGCGCGAAGTGGTAGTACGTGCCGTCGGATCGCCGCTCGATCTTCAGCGTCGTGGGAAACTGCGTGCACAGGTCGCCATCGGCCTCGGTGCGCAGCGCGAAGTTGGAAGGCAGCGGCGTTCCAGCGGGGAAAACCGTCTCGGCGATCAGTCGATGCGATTGCGTTCCGTCATCGCGATTTTCCACCTCCTGTTGGGCCATCCACCCGCCGGCGGGCCGCGGAATGGCATCGCCCTCGTACAGGTCCTCGGCGGAATCGCTCTTGCCTTCAAATCGATAGAACACGCTGCCGCCCGGCGAAATCTGGAGCCGCTCCTTGCGCTCCACACAGCCCCAAAGCGCGATGCAGCACACGCAGGCATTGATGATGAGCGCGAACCGAAGGCGAGCGAACATGATGAATCTCCTTGAGGATCGGCGGTGCGTGCGGACGGCGGGCCGATGAGGAAGCGGCATCATGCTACCGCGCGCGATCGCGCGGTTGCGGCGCGGCGACTTTGCAGTGAACCCGTTGGCAGACGGCGCGCGAGCCCGGGCGCGCAGCGGCCGGCACTGTCACACGCCGTAGATCGGCCGCAACTTGCCTTCCAGGTGCCACAGCAGCGGGTCGGCCGACAGTTCCTTGCCGGTGACCTTGCGGCAGAGGTCCGCGGCGCGGTATCGCCGCCCGTGCGCGTGAATGTTGGTGTTCAGCCACTTCTTCAGCGCACCGAACTCGCCGGATTCAAACTGCTTCAACAGGTCGGGCATGTCCGCCAGCGCCTTTTCGAAGAACTGCGCGGCGTACAGGTTGCCCAGCGTGTACGTGGGGAAATAGCCCATCGACGTCATCGACCAGTGAATGTCCTGCAGGCAGCCGCGACGATCATCGGGCACGGTGAGGCCGAGGTATTCCTTGTACTTCGCGTTCCACACGCCGGGGATGTCCTTCACCGCGAGATCGCCGGCGATCAGGGCGCGCTCGATCTCGAAGCGGATCATGATGTGCATGTTGTAGGTGGCTTCATCGGCTTCAACGCGGATGAAGTCCGGCCGCACGATGTTCGCGCCGCCGTAGGTTTCCTCAAGGCTCAGGCTCTTGATCGCGGGGCCGAAGAAATCCTTGAGTCTGGGGTGCACCCATTTCCAGAATGCGCGCGAGCGGCCGACCTGGTTTTCCCACATGCGGCTCTGGCTTTCGTGAATGCCCAGAGAGACGGCGGAGCCCATCGGCGTGCCAATGTGCTCTTCGAGCAGGCCTTGTTCGTAGATGCCGTGGCCGCATTCGTGCATGGTCGAGCCCAGCGCATCGTTCACATCGGTTTCGCGGAAGCGCGTGGTCAGGCGAACATCGTTGCAGTGCGAGCCGCCGCAGAACGGATGCGTGGAGATGTCCAGGCGGCCGGCCTTGAAATCAAAGCCGATCTTCTCCGCCACGAAGCGCACGAACTTGTGCTGCTGATCGATGGGCAGTTTCAGTTCGTTGAAGGCGTTGGAGGGTTTCTTCCTGCTCGCCATCAGATCGACGAGCAGCGCCTTCAATCGCTGGCGCAGGGGCGCGAAGACAGCCTGCACTTCGCGTGCGGTGCAACCGGGCTCGTAGTCTTCGGCGAGCGCATCCCACGGCTCGCCGCCCTTGGCCCAGCCGTAACACTCGGCTTTGCGCCGCAGCATCTTGACGGTCTTCTCCAGGTGCGGCTGGAACTTCTTGAAGTTTGATTCCTGCCGCGCCTCGCGCCAGATGTGCACCCCCATGCTGGCGAGCAGGGCTTCCTCTTCAACCAGTTCCGGCGACAGGCGCGTCTTGCGGTTGTATTCGTGACGGAACTCGCGCACGTTCACCGCCGCGACGCTGCGCGGATCCTTCATGAGTTTGGAATCCGCCTCGCACTCGGCGAGCAATTCGCCCAGCCGCTTGGATGTCGCCATCTCGTGGCTGAGTTTGGCGATCTGCGCCATCTGACGGCTGCGATGCTCAACGCCTTTCGGCGGCATCATGGTTTCCTGATCCCAGCTGAGAATCGACGCGCTGCTGCCCAGCAGGCTGGCCTGCTTGATCAGCGAAAGC
>CAMPIL010000352.1 GCA_946886375.1 uncultured Phycisphaerales bacterium | reverse complement strand
CACCGCGATCCAGTACAAATCGAAACTGCTGACGGTGCATGCGATGGGACCGTAGCAGGCGTAGCCGATGGCGCGGCCGATGGACTCGGCGAAAAGAAAGCGGTAATCGCTCTTCTCGCCGCGCGACAACCGATCCTCCACCAGTTCCACCGCGACATCGACTTCGGCGGCGGAGAAAAATCCGGTGGATGCGACGATCGCGCGCACGGCGGCCGCATCGCCCGCCGCAACATCGCGGCGAAAGTTCAGGCCCACGGCCGGCGCATGTCGAGCCTGCGCGCTCATTCCAGTTGCATCTCCTGTTTTGTCTCAACGGCGTCGCGGCATTTCTCGGGAACATCCTTGAGAATGCGAGCAACCGCCTGCTCAAAAGCAACACCACGGTGGTGCAGCGCCAACTGAAATCCCGCATCGGGCGACAGACAGGGGTTGGCGTTCACTTCCAACACCCACGGCCGGCCCTGTTGATCCACGCGGAAATCAACTCGCGCGTGGCCTCGCAAATCGAACAGCCGCCAGCACTGCAAGGCGATGGACCTCAACGTGTCGATCAACGGCTGATCGTGCGGCGCAAAGTCGTAGAGCGGGGGAGTGTGAGAGTACTCAAAAGATTCTTCATCCCACTTGGCGCGATAGCCGACCACTTTGATTTTGTCTGCGGCATACTCGGCGAAGTCGATCTCCGCCGGTGGAAGGAATTCCGGTTCGACGCGGTCACCGCCGCGCGTGAGCAAACCAAGATTGAATTCGCGGCCGTCGATGTACGCCTCGGCGAAACCTTCGCCGCCGAGCCGTCCGAGCCGGGACTCCAGCGCCTCGCGCAACGTGCGGGCATCTTGCGCCTGGATCACTGAATCTTCATCCAAGCCGATGGAAGCGTGCTCCCACACCGACTTGATGATGTACCGTCCGGCGGGAACGTTGACGTGTGATTGGCGCAGGTCATCCAGCGTGTACCAGCGCGCCGTGGGCACGCCCGCCAGTTGCATCATGCGCTTGCCCAGCAGTTTGTTGGAGGTCAGCAGCATCGCTTCGGCCGATGCGCCGGTGTATGGAATCTCCAGCGCATCAAGCAGGTGGCACGGCACGTGAATCAGGCGTCCGAAGCCGCCGAGCGATTCCACCACGTTGAACACCACCTCCGGCGCGAGCCGATCCAGCGCGATGCGCGCGGTATCAAGATCGAGCGTGAGGCCCAGCGTCATCCACTCGTGGCCGAGCGTTTCCATCGCAGAGCAGATCGCCTGCACCTGCACCAGCGTGTCGGTCTCCTCCTTGCGCGCCGTCTGTGCGACGTGATCGTGGAGGATGAGGACTTTCATGACCGTGCGCGTGCTTCGCCGCAGGCGGCGGTCGCGCGCTGATTCTGGTCGACGCGCGTGATGGCGGAGTTCACGATGCGCTCGATCAGTTGGCGGTAGGTCCACCCCGCGAGACACGCCATGATGGGAAGATCGCTGTGCTGCGGGTGAATGCCCGGCAGCGGATTGACTTCGATGAAACTGAGTCTGCCGGTGAAATCGGCCCGCACATCCACGCGACCGCCGTCGCGGCAGCCAAGGCCGCGCCACACATTGAGCGCAAGAGCGCTCGCCTCGCGCGCGATCTCGCCGGTGGCGAGCACGTACTTCACGCGTTCATCGCATTGTTCCTTGTTGATGTAGGTGTACACGTCAGCCTCGGCGGTGGAGAGCAGAATGACCTCCATCACGCCAACCACTTCGGCGTCCTCGCTTGTGCCGACAATGCCGACCGTGAATTCGCGTCCGGGCAGGAACTCTTCAACGAGCACGGGCTGGTGAAATTCCCTGAGCAGTCGCCCGCAGACGGTTTTCAATTCAGCGACATTCGTGATCTTTGAAGCCGAAGTGATCCCCTTGCTGGTGCCTTCCGCGATCGGCTTGGCGAAGAGCGGAAAGCGCAAGTTCACTCCTGCGACATCGGTGTCGCAATCGACCACGACAAACGCAGGCGTGGGCAGACCCAGATCGCGCACCACGCGCTTGGTCATGGGCTTGTGCAGCGTCAGCGCGCAGACCAGCGGATCGGAATAGGTATAAGGAATGTCGTAGGCGTCGAGCAGCGCGGGAACCTGGGCTTCGCGCCCGATGCCGCGCAAGCCTTCCGCGATGTTGTACACAAGGTCCCATCGGTCGCCGCGGGCCAGGCGTTCGACCAGCGAAGTCACGCGGCCAATGCGATCGGTCTCGTGGCCGAGTTCGCGCAGCGCATTCTCGATCGCGTCGATGGTGTCCGGGCGATCGAACTCGGCAGTTTCCTCTTCGCCGTAGCCGGCGTCGAGGTAATCCTGTCGGAGATCGTACGTGAGGCCGATGAGCATGAGATGATCCGTGCAATGCTGCTTGCGGTTGCGCACGTTGCGGCGCGCGGCGCATACTGAGCCGCAAGCGGCTGATTGAACGATTATTTCTGAACCGGATCAGGATACCGGAAGATCTTGCCCTCGTAGTTGCGCAGCAGCACATCGTCGCCATCGCGGCCGAGGAAATACTGCGGCAGCAGCGGAATCTTGCCGCCGCCGCCGGGACCGTCGATCACATACTGCGGCACCGCGTACCCCGTGGTGTGACCGCGAAGACCCTCGATGATCTCCAGACCCTTTTCTACGGGCGTGCGGAAGTGCGATGAGCCGGGAATCGGATCGCACTGATAGATGTAATACGGCCGCACGCGAATCTTGAGCAATCCCGTCATCAGCCGCTTCATCGTGGGCACATCATCATTCACGCCGGCGTTGAGCACCGTCTGGCTGCCCAGCGGAATGCCGCTGTCGGCCAGCCGTTCGCAACTCTGCTTCACCTCGGGCGTGATTTCATCCGGGTGCATGAAGTGAACGCTCATCCAGAACGGGTGATACTTCTTGAGCATTCTGCACAGCGCGGGCGTGATGCGCTGGGGCAGAACGACCGGCACCTTGCTGCCGATGCGGATGAACTCAACGTGCGGAATCGCGCGCAATCGCGACAACAGCCACTCGATGCGATCGTCGCCCATCGTCAGCGGATCGCCGCCGGAAATCAGCACATCGCGAATTTCTGGATGTGCTGCGATGTAATCGATCGCGGCCTGGAACTGCTTGGTGTTGAAGTGATATTCGCCTGTCTTTCCGACCAGTCGCGAGCGCGTGCAGTAGCGGCAGTACACCGCGCAGAAACTGGTGACGAGAAACAACACGCGATCGGGATAGCGATGCACCAGTCCCGGCACGGGGCTGTCGGCGTCTTCGCTCAGCGGGTCGCCTTCTTCGCCGCGCGTGTGAATGAACTCGCCGGCGGTCGGCACCATCGTCTTGCGCAAGCCCACGCCGGGGTTGTGCGGATCAAGCGTGCTGGCGTAGTACGGCGTAATGCCGACGGGCAACTGCCCACCGAGTTGATTCACCGTGTCGCGCTCGTCATCAGAGAGATCGAGGATGCGCGAAAGGCCTTCGACATCCTTCACGCGATGACGCAGTTGCCATTTCCAATCGTTCCACTCGGCATCGGTGGCGCCGGGAAACGCACGATCGCGAATTTCGCGCGAGCGTTCGCTGATGACAAAGTCATCTTCGGGCGCAATGAGATCGCGCAGCGCTACGCCTTCAAGGGCTCGAAGGCCTCCATCGAGCTCAAG
>CAMPIL010000351.1 GCA_946886375.1 uncultured Phycisphaerales bacterium | reverse complement strand
ATAATAATCTGCGGATAATGTTCAAACGCGATGGCGATGTCGAGGTCGCCATCATCATCGAAGTCGCCGGCGTCCACCGACATCGGCTCGCAATTGAAGTGCATGATGAAGTGCGGCTCGAACGTTGGCGTGCCGCCGTGGGCTGCTTCAAGTTTGTTCTCGAACCACCAGACGGAGTCCTCGGCCTTGCTGCAGCCGATCAGATCGATGTCGCCATCTTCATCAATGTCATGGGCGCAAATGGCTGATGCGCCGTTGAGCAGGAAGATGTCGTAACGGACCCACTGATCGCTGCCGAGATTTCGCCACCACGTAATGCGGTCTTCGTATTTTCCCGCGCCTGCGATATCGGTGAGGCCATCGGCATCGAGATCGACAGCGATCACGGCCGACGCGGCTTGGAAGTCGGCATCGACCAGCACGGGCGTGATTCGTACGGCACTCCACCAGGACGCGCTCAGCGCGGGGAAACCCACGGCCGACATTACGATGGCCAGCGATATGGTGTAGGTCTTCATTGCGCGTGTCCTGACTCGCAGATTCCCTGCGTCGAACCGGAAATGGGCGAAACGCTTCAACCTCGGACACGCGATGGTTGATCCCGCGCGCACTTCAGACCATCGGGACGGCAACGCAAATCAAATAGAAATTGAACAAATTGGTAGGTTCAGGTTCGGTGATATCGAAGAAGTTGACGGAAAGACAGCGCAAGACGAGCCGAGGGCTCAATCAAGCGCGAAATCCGCTGGCCGGCATCAATCATGACGAACGAGGCACATCGGGTCCAAATGAACGCGAGGTCCCTTGCCCGCAGCAGATTCGCACACAATCACGTGCCCTGATTTCCGCGAGTAGCCGACGCCGGGCGGGCACGATGGATCACAGGAGGAGCTTCCGTACGAGGAAGATCAGTCCTACGCCGATGACGGCGAAGAGCATGCACAGATACTCTCCGCCGGCGCGCCCGGCCGCGATGAGGAGTGCGCCCGCCATCAGGGTGCACGCGAGCCACGCAATCAGTTTTCGGCGTGGCGTCCATTGAAACGCATGCTCGTAGTCAGCGCTATAGAGCCAATCTGGATCAAACACTTCGCCACACTCTGGACAAATCGTGCTCGACAGTCCTTCAAGCGAATATCCACATGCCGGGCACTTGAGTCCACGATACGAAAGGCGTGTTGCCATTGTGAATGCGAAAACCCTGAACGTCACCGCATTGGAATCTTTACGTCGAGATCATCCTCGCACCGTTGCGCGATCGCATATCCCGCGTCGGCGTGGCGGAAGATGAATCGAGCATGTCCGATTTCAGATTTCAGGGCAGTGTGAGATTTCACAAAACAATTTCAGATTTCAGAAGCATGGTCCGCATTGTCGTCGTTCGCATCGCCGAAGACTTCGTGTGCATTCGCGCCGGATTTGATGCTCTGGAGATTGGCCATGAATGTGTCGGCTCGCTTGCGCCTGTCGAATGATGCGCGGGAATGGTCGTTGAGGTGCCGCGGACCCTTGATGGTGGAGTTCTGCAGCGAATCGGCCCAGCCACGCAACTGCCGCGAGCAGGATTCGGCGAGCGATTTCAAATTTGAGATTCGGGATTTCAAATCGTTGGTGTTGGGCGCATTCTGAATGCGCTGCATGCGTTCGGCGAACAGCAGCATGGAGCGCACCTCGCCAGCCGAGCCGCGCGCGGTGTAGAGGAACGCGAGCAGTTCACTGGTGCTGCCACGCTCGAAGCCTTCTGCGATGTTGTTGGAGACAGAAAGGGCAGCCCGGCGAAGCTGACTGCGAAGGTCGCCTTGATAATTGAACGCAGCGTCATCGGTGAGCGCGAAGATTCGCAGGCCCAGGTCGATCGCGGCCTGCCACGCAGGAAGGTCTTCGAATCGCTGGTAGGTGGGCACGGCGGGTTCCTTTCTGAATCTGAAATCTGAAATTTCAAATCTCAAAGGCCAGGTCGCTACTACTTGAATCCCCGAACGCAACCCGGAAGAGCATCTTACCGCTGCATCGGAATCTTCACACCCGACTCATCCGCGCACTGCTGCGCAATCTCATACCCCGCGTCGGCGTGGCGGAAGATGCCCATCATGGGGTCATCACCCGTCCCGCGCAGGAATCGTATCCAACCTGCCGCCTCCAGTGGCAATAAATTCACTGGTGTTGTTGTACGCGATCCACGACTCGTATCCTGAAGAATCAGGCAGGATTTGGAAGACATAGCCGTTACTAAATCCAAGTTCAATATCAAGTGTGCTGGTTTTCAATGTTACTGAATCGATTGATGCGCTTTGCAACAAGCGATTCGTTTCATCAGCCACGTTCACCGGGGCCGGTAGCCCAAATTGCTGTCCATGATCGCTGCTCGTTCGCCTGATGTGTCCGCGTTCCAGTAGTCGCCAGAGACAGCTAATCACGATTACGCCCTTGTCATCAAAGACAAGCACCCAATCATATTCGCGGTGTTCAAGACGTTGAAATTTGCGGCCTCTCAGCCAGTCAAGGGAATTCATAGCTGGCGTTGCTCCATCGGAATCTTCACATCCAACTCATCAGCACACTGCTGGGCAATTTCATACCCCGCATCCGCGTGGCGGAAGATGCCCATCATCGGGTCGTTCGTCAGCACGCGCTTGATGCGTTCGTCGGCTTCCTTTGTTCCATCACACACGATGACTTGGCCGGCGTGTTGCGAGTAGCCGATGCCGACGCCGCCGCCGTGGTGGAAGCTGACCCATGATGCGCCGCTCACAGCGTTGACGGCGAAATTGAGCAAGGCCCAGTCGCTGATGGCGTCGGAGCCGTCCTTCATCGCTTCGGTTTCGCGGTTGGGCGAAGCGACCGAGCCGCAGTCGAGATGATCGCGGCCGATGACGATGGGGGCTTTGACTTTTCCTTCGCGGACCAGTTCGTTGAACTTCAGCCCAGCAAGATGACGCTCGCCTAAACCCAACCAACATATGCGCGCCGGCAGACCTTGAAACGCAACGCGCTCTTGCGCGAGCTTGATCCAGCGGTGCAGGGATGCACGGAAAGGCACTAGGCACTGGGCAATAGGCATTAGGGCGTGCGCGCCTGATGCCTTCTCTGGTGCCTGATGTCCAGTGCCTGGCGCCTTCTCTTCCACAGGAAACAACTCCAACACCGCTTCATCTGTCACGCGAATATCTTCCGGATCGCCTGAAAGCGCCGCCCATCGGAACGGGCCGCGGCCGACGCAGAACTGCGGGCGAATGTAGGCGGGCACGAAGCCGGGGAAGGCGAAGGCGTCTTCATAGCCGTTCTCAAATGCGCGCTGGCGGATGTTGTTGCCATAGTCGAAGGTCTTCGCGCCGCGGCGTTGCAGTTCGACCATCATCTCCACGTGATCGGTCATGGTGTCGATCGCGGCTTGCTTATATTGATCGGGATCATCGCGACGAAGTTGGTCGGCCTCGTCGCGCGACATGCCGTTGGGGTAGTAGCCGTGCAGGGGATCGTGCGCGGATGTTTGATCGGTGAGGATGTCGGGGGTGATGTTGCGCTCGATGAGGCGTTCTAAGAGATCAACGACGTTCCCAACCCATGCGACTGAAGTCGCTTGGCTTTTTGATTTGAGTTCCATTGCGCGATCGATCGCTTGATCGAGATCGTGCTCGATTTCATCCAGGTAC
>CAMPIL010000350.1 GCA_946886375.1 uncultured Phycisphaerales bacterium | reverse complement strand
ATAAGAACTTTCAGGCAGCGGCCTGAACCGCACTTTCTGGGATCAGGCGGCGGATTTGGGCCGCCAAGGCCACTGAATCGCGGCTGCGGGAGCCCGGAGAAAGTTGGGAAATCATCTGTACGACCGCCGCCTCACTTGGCGGTTGCAATTCCCAGATATGAATGTCCGGGTGACGGGTCGGCCGCATTGCCTCCGCATCAAAAGCGAGTTCCTCGTGCAACTTTTCACCCGGACGAACGCCTGTGTACACCACCCGGACCGTTCCCGGCGATGCCGAGGCCATCGCGCTCAATCCATCTTCATGGTCCGGTAACCGCGCGTCCAAGCCGTGCAGTTCAATGAAGCGCCGGGCAAGATCAACGATGCGGATCGGATCGCCCATGTCCAGCAGGAACACCTCGCCGCTGGACGAGTCAGGAATCACCAGCGACGCGGATTGGATCACCAGCGCAGCAGCCTCTGGAATGGTCATGAAGTACCGCGTCATGCGCGGGTCGGTGACCGTGACAGGCCCGCCATCGGCGATTTGTCGCGCCCACGTCTCCAGCACGCTTCCGGATGACCCCAGTACGTTGCCGAAGCGAACCATCGAGTACGCGGTCGTCGACTTGCGATGGATGTGCTGCACGTACAGTTCGGCAAGCCGCTTGGTCGCGCCCATGATCGAGCAGGGATTCACCGCCTTGTCGGTGGAAATCATCACAAAGCGTTCCGCGCCAACGGCGTCTGCTGCATCGCACACCGAAACCGTGCCGAACAGGTTGTTGTCCACCGCGGCGGCGGGATGGTCTTCCATCATGGGCACATGCTTGTGTGCGGCGGCATGGAAAATCACCTGCGGGGCGTGTTCGCGGAAATGCGCAAGAGTTGCCGGTGCATCGACCACATCATGCAGGAGCGCCTTGCGATGCAGCGGGGGAGCCATGCGCGCGATCTGCCGATCGATATCAAACAGCGCGTTCTCCGATCGATCAACCAGCATTAGTTTGCTGGGATTGAAGCGGGCGACGATGCGTGAAAGTTCGCTGCCGATCGACCCGCCAGCCCCGGTAATCAACACGCGTTTGCCTTGGATCACGCCGCGGACTGCCGTTTGATCGATCGTCCGGGCAGGTCTGTTCAGCAGCGCGGTCAAATCGACATCCACGTGCGTCCGCGGGCCGATGCCCGCAATCTGATCCTCCAGCGTGGGCATGAAGCGGTCGGCGACCCCAAGTTTTCGCAAGCGGGTGCGAAGCGACATGATGAGGTCTTTCATGGCCGCCGGCAGCGTAATCAACGCCATCTGCGGCGTGCGCTTCGCGATGATCGACTCCAATCGCTCGATGGTCCCCAGGACCGGTCCTTCATCGGATGAATCGCCGCCTATGGGCCCGCCCTCGACGATGATCCAGCCGATACTGATCGGCCTGCGTTCGAGCAGTTGGAGTTGGTGGTCCAGCCGCCGGCAGTTGGAGATCTGTCCGATGAGAACCGCAGTATTGCTCAAGCGATGACAATCCTTCGTGAATGCTTCCCTTGCGCGCGTGAAAGCCGACCACTGCGAGAGACACGAATCCGTTTCATCGGCCAGCAACGCAGGGGGCGTTGAAAACCCGCCGCTTTCGACCGGAACGGCTAGACTGCGGCTTCAATTTTTGGCCTCAGTCGGCCTCAGGATGAATGTTCACCATGGAATGGCTTTCCTACCTGATCGACCTGTTTCTGCACCTGGACAAGCACCTGCATGAACTGGTGGAGAATTACGGCACGTGGTCGTACCTGATTCTGTTCACCATCGTGTTCTGCGAGACGGGTCTGGTCGTCACGCCGTTTCTGCCCGGCGATTCACTGCTGTTTGCAGCGGGCGCGCTTGCGGGCGGCGGATCGCTGGATGTGGGCCTGCTCATCCTGCTGCTCACGGTCGCAGCAATCCTGGGCGACACCGTGAACTACCAGATCGGCCACTACATCGGCCCGAAGGTGTTCCAGCGCGATCGAAGATGGCTCAAGAAAAAGCACCTCGACCGCACGCACGAGTTCTTCGAGAAATACGGCGGAAAGACGATCATCATCGCCCGATTCGTGCCCATCATCCGCACGTTCGCCCCGTTCGTGGCGGGCGTGGGGAGCATGACTTATTCGCGCTTCCTCGCCTTCAACGTGATTGGCGCGGTGCTGTGGGTGGTGGGATTCGTTCTGGCGGGCTACTGGTTTGGCGGTTTGGAGATCGTTAAACGCAACTTCACGCTGGTCATCCTGGCAATCATTATCATTTCCATCATCCCCGGCGTGGTGGAGTTCATTCGGGCCCGGCGGCAGGCCTCAAACCAGTCGGCCAAGGCAAACGAACCGGCCAATGACCATGCACCCAATTCCTGAGGCAACGGCGAATTCATGAACGTGCTGGTGACAGGCGGCGCAGGATACATCGGATCGCACGCAGTACTGCGGCTGCTTGAGGACCGCCATGCCGTGACGGTGGTGGATGATCTTTCGCGCGGCAACCGCGGGGCGATCGATGCCCTGAGCGCGGTGGGCGAAGTGTGCTTTGTCCAAGGTGATGTCGGCGACCGCACGCTCATCGAGCCCCTGCTGCGCGAGCGCACGATCGATGTCGTGATGCACTTTGCCGCGCTCACTTACGTGGGGGAATCCGTGCAGCAGCCGCTGCGCTATTACCGAAACAACGCCGCCGCCGCGCTCACGTTGCTCGAAGCGATGGAAACCGTGGGCGTGAAGCGCATGGTGTTCTCCAGCACCGCGGCGACCTACGGCGAACCGCACGCCGAGTACATCCCCATCGCCGAAACCTGCCCGCAGAATCCCATCAATCCCTACGGCCGCAGCAAACTTCAAGTGGAGCGGATGCTGTTTGACTACGCGCACATGAAGCAGGTTCGTGGCGAAGAGTTCGCGTTTGCAGTGCTGCGCTACTTCAACGTCGCGGGCAACGACATGCTCTGCCGCATCGGCGAAGATCACAAGCCCGAGACGCACCTGATTCCCATTTGCCTGGAGGTCGCGATCGGGCAGCGGCCGCACATCACGATCTTCGGAAGAGACTACGCCACGCCCGATGGCACCTGCGTGCGCGACTACGTGCACGTGGAGGACCTGATTGATGCGCATATCACCGTGATGCACGCGCTGCAGCCCGGCGACATGCGCACGTACAACGTGGGCATCGGGCGCGGTTATTCCGTGCGGGAAGTGGTCGAGGCCTGCCGGCGCGTCACCAAGGCGCATTTCAAGGCGGTGGACGGCCAGCGCCGCGAAGGCGATCCGCCAACGCTCTACGCCGATCCCGCCAAGATCAGGCGCGATCTGGACTGGAAGGCTCTGAACACAAATCTGGACGCGATCATCGACAGCGCATGGCGCTGGAAGCAGGCGCACCCCAACGGGTATGCGTGATCCGTGTCAATGCCGCGAAAGCGGAACCGATGCGCAGCAATGCGCGCGAAACTTGCAATCCGCTAACCCCCGATGGCGCTCATCGTGCGCGGCGGCTGAACAAACGTGCGAGAGCCAATGCCGTGGCCGGCCTGCTTGGTCCAGACCGAATCCACAATGAACGCCCGCACCTGTTCATCGCTCGCTCCGCTGCGCAGAAGCGGCTTGAGATCCCATTCGGTCAGGCTGAACAAGCACGGCCGCACCTTGCCGTCGGCGGTAATGCGCAGCCGGCTGCTCGCCCCGCAAAACGGCCGCGTCACCGG
>CAMPIL010000349.1 GCA_946886375.1 uncultured Phycisphaerales bacterium | reverse complement strand
TGCTCTTCATGAGCCTCACGCCGGCCGATCACGACGGGGCACAATTGGAAATACTGGCCGACATTTCCCGCACCTTCCTCGATTCATCGCTGCGCGAGGGAAGCCTGCGGGTTTCCAACTTCACCGAGTTCATCGCCGTGCTCAAGACGCGCGAGAAGCGCAAGTTCCACGTCTCCACAGGAGGCGAGACCACTGCAAAGTGACCAGGGCCAACCCGCCATGACCATTGCCGAGTTTCAATCCATGATCCGTGACCGCTACTTCGCCACCGATGCGGCCCGCGGCGCACCCGCCACCTTCCTTTGGTTCACCGAGGAGGTCGGCGAACTGGCGCACGCGATCGGGAAACACCAGCGTGGCGACCGGTCCGAGGCGGATCGGCAGAATCTCGAAGAGGAATTCGCCGATGTCCTGGCCTGGTTGACCACGCTGGCCAACCTTCTGGACGTGGACCTGACCGAGGCGGTGCAACGCAAGTACATGCGCGAGGGCGGACCAAAGGGCGTCAAGTGAACCAGGCCATGTCGCGAATCGATTCCATTTTTTCTGACTTGCGTGCGCGGCGGCGCTCGGCGCTCATGCCGTTTGTCACGGCGGGCTTTCCGTCCATGCAAGCAACTGAAGACGTGATCCCCGTGCTGGAATCCGCCGGCGCATCGATCGTTGAAGTGGGCTTCCCGTTTTCAGACCCGATCGCTGACGGTCCGGTGATTGCGCAGTCGATGGCCAGGGCGCTGGCTGCGGGCGTCACGCCACGAGATATCTTTGCGGCGGTCAGGCGGATTCGATCTCTCACGAACATCGGCCTGCTTGCAATGGTGAGTGATTCGATCATCACGCGCATAGGTCCGGAGCGGTTCGTGTGCGACGCTGCCGAGGCGGGGTTTGATGGATTGATCGTGCCGGATGTTGATCTGGAAGCGGCGCGGCCGCTGTCTGGGCTGGCGCGGCTGCACAAACTTTCCTTCACGCTTTTGATCGCGCCAACAACCTCGGCCGAGCGCATCCGACAAATCGCGTCGCTGTGCAGCGGGTTCATCTATGTGCTGGCGCGGGCGGGAATCACCGGCGAGCGCGATCAACTGGATATTGCGGCTCTTGGAGAGCGGATCGCGCTGATTCGCCGGTGCACCGACTTGCCGCTTGCTGTGGGATTTGGAGTCTCGCGGCCCGAGCACGTCGCGGCGATCCGGCAGGTCGCGGACGCGGCGATCGTGGGCTCGGCGCTGGTGCGAACGATGGATCAGTCCAGCGCCGCTGCGGCCGTGGAGGCCGCCGGCAGGTTCGTGCAGAGCCTTTCCGGCGGAAAATGACTCGATCCGTATCGTTTGGGGACCGCAGGCATCACCGCAATTGTCAGATTGTCCACAATCGCAACCCAAGGCCGATCTGGTCGGCCTCTGCTTCGGTTTTGGCACAATATTCGGCACTTTGCCGCGCCCGTGAACCACTACCGCTTGCGGTTCTTCCTCCGCGATTGAAAACCATTAGACTCATCGGCCAAAGCGACTTTTCGCCTCGGCCGCGCTTATTATCACCTTTCCAAACTTTTCCAAAAAAAGCCCTCCCCGCTTCCAGCGCACGCCAACTTCGAGACCTTCCATGAGCATCATTCCCAGCAAGCGAGACACCATTGAACATGCATCCGCGAAAACCGCCCGCGTCGGCACGATCTCGATGCGTCCGGCGGATTTCGGATGCCTGACATTCACGGGCGATGTCATGCTCAAGCGACTTCCGGCTGAGGTGTTTGAGAAACTGCAAAAGACGATGCGCAAGGGCACGCCGCTTGATCCCGCAATCGCCAACACCGTGGCCGGCGCGATGAAGGATTGGGCCATCGAAAACGGCTGCACGCACTACTGCCACTGGTTCCAGCCGCTGACCGGGGCGACCGCTGAAAAGCACGACGCCTTCCTGGCGCCCGATGGCGAAGGCGGCGCGATCGCCAAGTTCTCCGGCTCGGCGCTGATCCGCGGCGAACCGGACGCTTCATCGTTTCCCTCCGGCGGCATCCGCGATACCTACGAAGCCCGCGGCTACACCGCGTGGGACGCCACCAGCCCCGCGTTCATTCTGCACGGCGGCAACGGCGCAACGCTCTGCATTCCCACCGCGTTCGTTTCATGGACCGGCGAGGCCCTTGATAAGAAAACGCCGCTGCTGCGATCCATCGCCGCGGTCAACAAGCAGGCGATGCGGATACTCAACGTCTTCGGCACCGATGAAGGCGTCTCGCAGGTGATCACCACCCTGGGGTGCGAGCAGGAGTACTTCCTGGTGGATGAGGAGTTCTGGAACCTGCGGCCTGACCTGCGCATCTGCGAGCGCACGTTGATCGGCGCGCACGCGCCCAAGGGCCAGCAGATGCACGATCACTACTTCGGCGCCATTCCGGAGCGCGTGCTCTCGTTCATGCACGAAGTGGAAATGCACCTGTTTGAACTGGGTGTGCCCGTGGCCACCCGGCACAACGAAGTCGCGCCGGGCCAGTACGAAATCGCGCCGGTGTTTGAGAACGCCAATGTCGCCACCGATCACCAGATGATCATGATGCACGTGCTGGAGACCACCGCGCCGCACCACGGGCTGCGCTGTCTGCTGCACGAAAAGCCCTTCGCGGGCGTCAACGGCTCGGGCAAGCACAACAACTGGTCGCTTTCCACCGACACCGGCGTCAACCTGCTGGATCCGCAGGAAGAAACGCACACCAACATGCAGTTCCTGGTGTTCCTGTGCGCCGTGATGCGTGCCGTGGACCTGCACGCTGACATGCTGCGGGCTTCCATCGCCAGCGCCGCCAACGATCATCGCCTGGGCGCCAACGAAGCCCCGCCCGCGATCATCTCCATCTTCATGGGCGAGATGCTTTCAGACATTCTCGATCAACTGGAGAAAGGCGAAATCAAGTCAACCAAGAAAGGCGGGTCGCTCGATCTGGGCGCCAACTCCCTGCCGCAGATCCCGCGCCACTCCGGCGACCGCAACCGCACCAGTCCGTTCGCCTTCACCGGCAACAAGTTCGAGTTCCGGGCCGTCGGCTCCAGCGCGGCCGTCTCCTGGCCCAATACCGTCCTCAACACCATCATCGCAGAGTCGCTTGATTACATGGCGACCGAGATTGAAAAGAAGGCCGGCAAGCACGCCAAGGGCGACACCTTGCAGGAGGCGGTCAAGTCCGTGCTGCAGGAAGTCGTGAAGAATCACCGTCGCGTGGTGTTCGATGGCGACAACTATTCACAGGCCTGGCACAAGGAAGCCGAGAAGCGCGGCCTGCCGCACCTGCGTTCCACCGCCGAAGCCCTTTCCGTGCTGCGCACCAAGAAGGCGCAGTCGCTGTTCGAGAAGTACGCCGTGCTCAACAACCGCGAGTTGAACGCCCGCGTGGATGTGCTGCTGGAAACGTACATCAAGACCATGGGCATCGAGGCCCGCACGCTGGTTTCCATGTTGAAGCAGCAGGTGCTGCCTGCCGCTCTGCGGTGCCAGACTGAATTGGCCGAGACGGTTTCCGCCACGCAAGCCGCAGGCGTGGAGTGTCCCGACACCATCGAGCAACTGGAAGCGACGGTGAAGTTGATCACCGACCTGCGCCAGGCGGTTGCCGCGGTGGAAAAGGCCGAGGCGCACCACATCGCAGGCGATGCGGAAAAGCACGCCAAGTACATCCACGAGCACATGGTTCCCGCCATGGCCAAGGCTCGCGCCGCATCGGATTCGCTGGAGGCGGTCATCCCCGATG
>CAMPIL010000348.1 GCA_946886375.1 uncultured Phycisphaerales bacterium | reverse complement strand
ATGCAGGCCGGCCGGCTGCCGGGCAATCCCGCCTTCGGCAGCGTGACCGCCGACCGCGGCAGTTACACGCTTTTGACCGGCAGTTCCGGACGCGGCGGCGAAGTGCGGCCGAACGAACTGCTCTACGTCATCGACAGCCGCGAGCAGATCTTCCTTGTGTACGACATCGAAGACGCGCGCAAGAAGCAGATCATCCTCCGTGACGGCTACAACCTGGACACGCTGTTCCATCGCGCGCGTTAGACGACAAGGATGAGCGAATAGGGATTAGGGCTTGGGGCCTCGGTTCGCCGGGTTCTGAACCATGATCTCGAGCCGCTCAGCCCCGATCACCGGTGCTACCATCGCCACCATGGGCGATGTGATTTCCATTTCGATCAATCCCGATGACCCCGCGTCCATCCAGCGCGCTCTGAACACCGAGTGGCTGCTGACCAACGGCCTGGGCGGTTACGCGATGGGCACGGCGCTGGGCGCGAACACGCGGCGGTATCACGGCCTGCTCGTCGGCGCAACCAAGCCGCCGGTGGGACGAATAGTCGCGCTGCATTCGATGATCGAGCAACTGGTCATCCCGCGCGAAGATGGCCCCGACGAAGTCATTGATCTTTCGACGCAGCAGTTTGCGGGCGACAACGGCGAAACGGTTCTGCATCCGCAGGGCTGGCGAAACCTGCGGCAAGTCGCGTGCGAACCCAACTGCCGTGTTCAGTGGCAGTATCAAACTGAGGCAGGGTCAATCACAAAAACCATCGCCCCGCTGAATGAGCGCAACGGCATCGCGCTGCATTACACGATGCACCACGCGCCGGGCGGCGCACGCTTGCGTTTTCGACCGTTGCTCACCATGCGCGATTTCCACGCCCTATCTCACGAACAAGGCAACATCGGCGCGGCGGAAGTCGAACCGCATGGCGTCATCCGCATGCGCATCGGCGAGCATGAACTCCGCTGGTTCGGTCCCATCCGTGCGTGGCGACACGATCCGCAATGGTGGCGGAACTTCACCTATCAACAGGATCGCTCACGCGGCCAGGACTGCCGCGAAGATCAATGGTCGCCGGGGTACTTCGATTGCGATGTTCCCGCGCGCGGCGAGGCGCGCATCAGTTTCGCCATCGCGCTGGATACCGCCGCCCCATCGCACGCACAGGCGATTGACCACGCGGCTGCGGTTCGATGCGATTCGCGCATGACGCGGCTGCGCGCGGCCGGCGAACAGTTCATCGTGCGACGCAAGGCCGGCGAGCAGTGGTTCACCAGCGTCATCGCGGGCTACCCGTGGTTCGGCGACTGGGGCCGCGACACCATGATCGCCCTGCCGGGGTTGATGCTGTGCACCGATCGAATCGACGAGGCGCGATCGTGCCTGCTGATGTTCGCACAACACATCAAAAACGGCCTGATTCCCAATCTTTTTGACGATTACGGCGGGGCGGCGCATTACAACACCGTTGATGCGCCATTGTGGTTCGTGCACGCGGTGCACGCTTTGTGGAAGTCCGCAGGGCAGAGCACGGGGCTGGAGGCTCCGGATGACAAGTTGATTGTTGCCTGCCGCGCGATCATTGCTGCGTATCGCAACGGCACCGATTTCAACATCCGCATGGATGACGACGGCCTGATCACCGCGGGCGACGAGAACACGCAGCTCACGTGGATGGACGCCCGGCGCGATGGCGTCGCCTTCACGCCACGACACGGCAAGGCGGTCGAAATCAACGCGCTGTGGTTCAACGCGCTGAAATGTCTTGCGGAAATGACCGACAGCGATGCAGAGCGCGAAGAGTGCAACGCGCTGGCACGGCAGGCGGCGCATTCCTTCCGCTCGCAATTCTGGTGGGAGGAACGCCAATGCCTGCACGATGTGCTGCCCGCCGATGGCGCATTGCGGCCGAATCAGATTTTCGCGGTGAGTCTGCCGCATTCGCCTTTGGATGAGTCGCAGCGGCGCGCGGTGGTGAAGAGCGTCGGCGAACGGCTGCTCACGCCGTTCGGCCTGCGAACGCTTGATCGTGATGACCCCAATTATCGCGGGCGATATGAGGGCAACCTGTTCGAGCGCGATCGCGCGTATCACAACGGCACGGTCTGGCCTTGGCTGATCGGCCCGTATTGCGAGGCCGTGCTGCGCGTGGAGAAATTCAGCCCTCGCGCGAAAAAGAAGGTGCGCGCGATCATTCAACCGCTGATCGATGAGATGCAGAACACCGCAGGCGGACGATGCCTGAACCAGATCGCGGAGGTGTACGATGGCGATCCGCCACACCGCCCCAGCGGTTGCCCGGCCCAGGCGTGGAGCGTGGCGGAGGTGCTGCGCATCGCGGCGATGATCGAGTGAAACGATTCAAATTGGATTCATGACCCCATCCGTGTGCAATCGTGCGCATCCGCGGTTTTCTTCCACGTGCAGAGGATAAACTGTCTGCATGCCCACGGTTGACCCTGTCATGCTCGAGTTCCGCGCTTCGCAGTTTGCCAAGCGTTCGATCAAGACCGCGAGCAAACTGGCGGGTCTTCAACTGGCGATGAGCATGATCGACTTGACGACGCTGGAGGGGAAAGACTCGCCGGAGAAGGTGCGGGCGTTGTGCCGCAAGGCGATCAAGCCTTACGAGTTTCCAATTCCTGGCGTGGAGATTCCATCCGTCGCAGCGGTGTGCGTGTATCCATCGCTGATTCGCGTGGCGAAGGAATCGCTGGCGGGATCACGCGTGAAGGTGGCGTCGGTTGCAACGGGATTCCCCAGCGGACAATATCCGTTGAGCGTGAAGATCGCGGACGTGCAGCAGGCGGTCGCCGACGGCGCGGACGAAATCGACATGGTGATCAATCGCGGCGCGTTCCTCGCAGGGCGTTACGATGAAGTTGCTCAGGAGATTCGCGAAGTGAAAGCCGCTTGCGGCTTCGCGCACTTGAAAATCATTCTTGAGACAGGCGAACTCGAAACCTACGACCACATCCGCCGCGCATCTGATCTTGCCATCGGCGCGGCCGCTTCAGCGGACCGCGACCACCCCCTTGAGGATGGCGAAATCTTCATCAAAACCTCCACGGGCAAGGTCTCCCTGGCCGCCACCATGCCTGTCACGCTCGTGATGCTGCAGGCGATCCGCGATCACTACCTCAAAACCGGCGTGCGCATCGGCATGAAGCCCGCAGGCGGCATTCGCACCGCCAAGCAGGCCCTGCATTATTTGGTGATGGTCAAAGAAACCCTCTGCGATGAATGGCTCACGCCCGCGCTGTTCCGCTTCGGGGCATCAAGCCTCGCCAACGATATTCTGCGGCAGATTGTCAAGCAGTCGCGCGGCACATACATGTCGGCATATGATTTTTCCGAGGCGTAAGTCGATTTCGGGTTTACGATTGAACGATTGACGGGTGGTTGGGTGCACACATTCGCGTGACGACAAATGAACAATCAGCCGCACAGTGAAACTCAAATGCCACGAAGCCCAGGCATTGCAATGCCTGGGCGTCCCGCGCCGGGCGACGCGACCGCTTTTTCCGGGGGGTGGGACTATTCCCCCGCGCCGGAAACCGTCAAGGTCACCATCGCGCCCCGGCATGACCTGTTCATCAACGGCAAGTTCATCGCGCCAAAATCCAAGAAGTATTTCGCGTCGATCAATCCCGCGAATGAAGAGGTGTTGAGTGAAATCGCCGAGGCCAACGCCGCCGATGTTGACGCAGCGGTGCAGGCGGCGAGGAAGGCGTTTCCCAAATGGAGCGCGCTGAAATCGCAGGAGCGGGCCAAGTACATCT
>CAMPIL010000347.1 GCA_946886375.1 uncultured Phycisphaerales bacterium | reverse complement strand
GGCACGAGCGTTCCGCCAAAGAACAGCGCCGCCGCCAGCGGGCCACGCCCGATGCGATGTCGGAACAGCCACAGGGCCGCCAGAAACGCCACGGCTGCTGCGGGAAAGATGTATTGCCATGCGACGCTGGGATCGATGTTCCATTTGGGATAGAAGAAAATGAGTTCAGCGGGCCAGAGAATCTTGCTCGCGTAAAACCATGCGGCCCGGCCGGCGATGAGAATTCGCTCAATGACCGAATAATCCCAATCCGCTCCGGTTGCGCCGACTACTCTGTGCTCCATCAACGCCGTCACGAGGGCCATCGCCAGCCCCATCGCGAACATCGGCAGCAGTGGCCAAACGTCGGCGCGGCGAATGCGGCCTCGCTTCCACCAGACCAGAAGTAGAATGGCTGCAGGAAGCGAGCAGGTCACTGATTTGCTCAACAGGGCGCATGCGAACAGCACAAGCGAAAGCCAGTACATGCGCCACGGCCGTGACGCCGCTGTGGCAGGCGCGTCGAGATTCGCGAATCGCATATACGCCAGGAGCGCCGAGAGATAGAACACCAGCGACAGCACGTTCTTGCGTTCGGTGATCCACGCCACGGATTCGACGTGCACAGGATGCAAAGCGAACACCGCCGCGGCCAGCCACGCGACCGCGCTGGAGAATTGCAGCCGCCGCAGAACGATCCACAAGAGCGCTGCTGCAAGCCCGTGCAAGGCAATGTTGACCGCGTGGTAACCAGCGGTCCGAAGTTCCCACACGTGGTATTCGATCCAGAACGTGGTGTGGACCAATGGGTAGTACTGTGGAACAACTCCTGGTTCCAACCAGATCTGCTGCAGGCCCTCAAGGTTGCGAAGGGCGTGGTTCTCGTGAACGTACACATCATCGTCCCAGATGAATCCGGCGTTGAGCGCAGGCCAGTACGCCGCAAACACCATCGCAAACAGCGCAGCCGCCCACAGCGCATTGCGCCAATGCGATGTGTCGGGGAGGCAGGTGGGCGGTGGAGCGATTTTCTTCATGATGGAGTCGAGCAATGACATACGGCTGCTCGCGGCAGGAAGCCGAGCGGCTGCATCGATTATCAGCATTTCTCCGCTCCTGCGGTCAAAAATGCGGCTGGGAGCCCGCAACTGCCGGCAGTCCAGTCGGGCTTTGACTTGACATTCTGCCGTTGTATTCCTAAACTAGTAAACACTAACAATGGGATATCAACGATGAACATGCACATTTCAAATGATGAACCGAATCGCGCACCGCTGGAAAATAGCCGGCCGTCTCAGTCGGCTGTCGCGGCAAACCGTGGCTCGAAGGGGTTCGATCGCAGAAACACCGGCCACGGCATGCTCAATTCATCCAATGTCGCATCGCGCTGGAAGGTCGCGGCACGTCACGTGCTCATGGTCCTGCTCAGCAAACTGCCCGGCATGCGCTTAAAGAGCAGGTTGATCTCGCGACTGCTCGGCGTGCGCATGGGAAACGATGTCGGCTTGGCGTACGGCGTGTACCTCGATCCATATGACCCGTCGATGATCAGTTTCGGCGACAACGTGATCGTCGGCTTTGGCACCAGGATCTTCGTCCACGCATTCACGCTCAATCGACAGCGCGTCAGACCCGTAAAGATCGGCTCCAACGTGATGATCGGCGGCTTCTGCGTGATCGCGCCGGGCGTGACGATTGGCGACGGCGCATCCATCGCGCCGGGAACCATCGTCAGCCGCAGCATCCCGGCCGGTGCGATGGCCGTGGGCAACGTCATGCGGATTCGCAAGCGCGGCGAGGCGGACGCCGAAGCCACAGATTGAGTTTGGGATCACCACAGCGGTCGCTACGATTTGACCTTGTCACATCGCATCATGACCACTCAGGCAGGAGACTCGCAATGAATCATTTCTTACGCGCAGCGAGTACAGTCGCAATCGGGCTTGCCGCAGCGCTGGCGATTCAGGCCGGTGGCGGCGAGGATCAACCCGCCTCGCGCGACATTTCGCAATTGCATTGGATGGCTGGGGCGTGGGTGAATGACAGCGAGCAGAGTTGCTCCGAGGAGCACTGGATGCCGCCGCGCGGCGGGTCGATGATCGGCATGAACCGCATGTTGCGAAAGGCAGCCGGCGATCCGGTGCAGGAGCGCACCGTGTTTTACGAGTTCCTGCGCATTGAGCAGAATGCCGAGGGACTGGTCTACCTGGCGAGTCCGAAGGGGCGGCAGCCGTCCACAGCGTTCAAGTTGAGCCGGATCGCCGCGAACGAAGTGGTGTTTGAAAATCCGGAGCACGACTTTCCGCAGCGGATCACCTATCGGCGAGATGCGGACACGATGCACGCGCGGATCGAAGGCACGCAGAACGGCCAGCCGGCGTCCGAAGAATGGACTTGGCGGCTCGTGAAGTAACGGATCAGGTCGATGAGCCGCCGGACGGGTCTTGCACCGGGGAACTATTTCAAATTTTGTACAAATTTTGAAATAGCCGCGGTGCAGTGGGTCCGTTGTCCACTTCTGCAATCGCGTTGTTTGAAGCGGGACTCGCACGGCGGCTGCGAGCCAGTTCGTCCGCTACACTAGTGCCCTTCCGTGTCTCTGCTCACCGTCACCAACGTCCGTCATTCCTACGGCACGCACGTCGTCCTCGACGGAGCCACGGTATCTATTGAACAGGGCGAAAAAGTCGGGCTGGTCGGCCGCAACGGCAGCGGAAAGACCACATTGATGAAGGTGATGACCGGGCAACTCAAGCCCGATTCAGGCGCGGCGAATCTCCAGCGGGGAGCCCGCGTGGGCTATCTCAGCCAGGATCCAAATCTCGATCCAAACGACACCGTGCGCGATGCAGCCGAAAGCGCATTCGCCGAACTCCACGCCCTGCACGTGCAGTCGCATCACCTTTATGATCAGATGGCGTCAGCGCAAGGCGATGAACTGGATCGGCTGCTCAAGCAGCAGGCTCGGCTGGACTTGCAGATCGAGGCGGCAGGGGGATACGCCATTGATCACAAGATCGATGCCATGCTGCATGGGCTGGGATTCACTGACAGCCAGTTCACGCTCAAGATTTCCGCACTCTCGGGCGGACAGAAGGGGCGCCTTGGATTGGTGCAGTTGCTTCTGGAACAGCCTGATTTGCTGTTGTTGGATGAACCAACCAATCACCTGGATATCGCAGGCCGCCAATGGCTTGAGGAATTTCTCGCGGATGAGTATCCCGGAGCCGTGATCGTGGTCAGTCACGATCGCTGGCTGCTTGATCGCGTGGTCAGCCGGATCATTGAAGTCGAGCGCGGCGCGATTCGTGAATACCCCGGCAATTACCACAAGTACATCGAACTTCGCCACGAGCGCCAACTCACGCAAGCGCGCGTCTACGACAAGCAGCAGGATCGGATCCGGCAGGAGCAGGGCTTCATCGACCGCTACAAAGCGGGGCAGCGAGCACGGCAGGCGCAAGGCCGGCTCGCGCGGCTCGAACGCTTCAAGCGCGATGAAGTCGTCGAGCGGCCGATCGAACTGGAAGTGATGAACCTGCAACTTCCGCCCGCGCCCCGATCAGGCGATCAAGTCATCACCGCGGAGGGAATCAGCAAGGCCTACGGCGACAAGGTGTTGTTCAAGGACCTCGACCTGTCAATCATGCGAGGCGATCGCATTGGCATCATTGGTCCAAACGGCTCGGGTAAAACCACGCTCGTGAAATGCCTGCTTGGCGAAATGACAATTGATTCAGGCAAGATGCGCCTCGGCAGCCGCTTGAACATCGGGTACTACCGCCAGTTG
>CAMPIL010000346.1 GCA_946886375.1 uncultured Phycisphaerales bacterium | reverse complement strand
GACAGCGGTCGGCGAATATCTCGGCGGCTCGGAAGCCGGGTTTGCCGCGATGATTCTTCGTTGTGCTCAGGCTGCGGAACCACGCGACATCGGGCAGGGCCATCTGCGAGGGGCCGTCGGCGGCGAGTGAAATGCCCGCGTGGCTGCCGCAGATCTTCAGGTTCGCGCCGCTGTTCATCGCCATCTCGACCTGGTCGTACGCGCGGGTGACGAACTTGGCGAAGGTGGAAGCGAATGGAATCTTTCCCGCTGCGGAAAGGCCGGCCGCGACGGAGATCATGTTCTGCTCCGCGATCTTGCACTCCACGAAGCGGTCGCTCAATTGCTTGTCATTGTGGAACCAATCCGTGAAGGTCGAGTTGCTTACATCCGCATCGAGCGCGAACACTTCCGGGTTGGCGTGGCCCAGCGCTCGCAGGGCCAGTCCATACGCCTTGCGCGTCGCGAACTTGCCGGACTTGAACACCATCGCCATGTCGTACTTGTGCATGGCCTCCTTCATGGTCATGGGTTCGGTCTCAGCCGGTTCTGCGGGTGTGTACTCCGCGGGCGGATAGATGCGCAGTTCATCATCGGACACCAGCGCGGAAGTGAGGCCGACTGCGGTGGCCTTCAGTTCCTCGTGCGCCTGGTTCAGTTTGTCGCCGAGGGCGGGCTTGCCGTGCCAGCCGCCGCCTTGAAGCGATGGCGCACCCCAGCCCTTGACGGTCTTGGCGACGATGGCCATGGGCTGTTCGCCCTTGATGTTGGCGATGTAGGTATCCAGAGCCTTGCGAATGGCGGCGGGGTCGTGGCCATCGATCACGCCGACCATGTATCCCGCGGCTTCCAGTTTGGCGCGCAGCACATCCGGCGACTGCTGCTTGCTCACGCGATCAGCCTGGCCGTAGCCGTTGCAGTTGAAGATGGGCAGGACGTTTGTGAGTTTGTAATCAGCGATGAAGTCGATGGCTTCCCAGATCTGGCCTTCACGCGATTCGCCGTCGCCGATGATGCAGTAGACGCGCTTGTCGAAGCCGTCATATCGCGCGGCAACTCCCAAGCCCGCTGCAACGGAAAGTCCCTGGCCCAGTGAGCCGGTCGCTGCATCGAAGAACGGAAACCCCTCCATCGGATTGGGATGGCCGTCGATCATTGAATCGTTGGCGCGGAAAGTCTTGAGATCGGCCTTGGTCATCGGCCGGCGGTCAGGACCCTTGCCGATCGACCCACCCAAGTCGGCGTACGCGGCGTAGATGATCGGGACGGCGTGTCCTTCGGAAAGCACAAGGCGGTCGGACGTTGGGTATTGCGGATCGTCCGGCAGCCAGCGCATGGTGTGGTACATCAGCACCGTCACGATGTGGCCAAGGCTCAGCGCGGAAGTTGGATGCCCGCTGCCGGCGGCGGCGCACATATCCAGGACCAGGTGATCCAGTTGCAGGGCTTTGGCGTGAACGGCGGCTTCAAAGGACATCAGCGTTGGCTCCTTGCGTGCGTTGCGATGACAATGAGAGGCCGGCCGCTCAGTGTCTGTCGCCGAAGGCTGAACGCCGATCACCCAGACCCGCAGTATTGCACGAAGCATTCAATCCGGCAACGGCCGATGTGCCTACTTGTGGATGAACTTTCGCAAATTCCGTAGTTCTGTGCGCAGCGGGTTGCTGAGTATTTTGCAGTCGCGCCGGAGGCTGGCCGATCGTTTCGCAGCAGGAATCGTGAGGTTTGTTGCATCTCTTGCACAGCAATTGTGGACAACCTGCTGGCAAACCGCTGGGGCCGCAGAGTCTGATAGATAGGCTTTCGATGCCCCGGAAATGCTGCGTCTGATACACTGTCCCAACATGTTGGGGGCGAAAACTTTTGAGGACCTACCAGCCATGAAGGTAATTTGCGATCGTGCGGCTTTGGTGGAGGCGGTGAACCTCGTTGGCGGCGTGGTGGTCAGCCGCTCGCCTCAGCCGGTGCTTCAGTGCGTCAAATTGACCGCCACCGAGGGCCAGCTCATGCTTGCCGCGACCGATCTTGAGGTCGGTCTGCGCCTGGGAGTGGATCAGGTCGATGTGCAGAAGCCAGGCGAAGCGCTCATTCCTGCTGACAAACTCGTGCAGATCGTGCGCGCCAGCCAAGACCCCACGCTCACGCTGGAAACCAATGAAAACAAGCTGCATATCCGTGGCAAGGGCTCGCACTTCACCGTTTTCGGTTTTGATCCCAAGGAAGCCCCGGCGGTTCGAGATTTCTCCGAGGTCAAAGTCGATTGCGAGATCGAAGGGGGCCTGCTGCGCACGCTGATCGCCCGCACGTTGTTCGCCGCTGCGGCCGAGCACAGCCGGTATGCGATCAACGGCGTGCTGTTTGAGCGCGACGGCAAGAAGTTGCGGCTGGTGGCGACCGACGGCCGACGCCTGGCCGTGGCCCGAGGCGAAGCCAAGCCTGTCGGAAGCAAAGACGGCAAAGTGGCGTGCATCGTGCCCACCAAGGCCCTGAATCTCCTTGGCAAACTCATTGTCGATCCGGAAGCCACCGTGAAGATGGCAATTGAAGAAAATCAAGCCGTTTTCAGCATCGGCGACGGATCGGAAGCCGGCGTGCTGTCCACCAATCTGGTTGAAGGCGCGTTCCCGCCGTTTGAGGATGTCATCCCCAAGGATCAGGATAAGAAGGTGACGTTTGACGCTGCGGAACTCGCCAGCGCGATCCGTCAGGCTGCGCTTTTGACGAATGAAGAATCCAAGGGTGTTCGATTGAGTTTCTCAGACAAGAAACTCACGCTCACCAGCCGCGCGCCGGAAATGGGCGAAGCGGAAATTCACATGGACCTGGAGAAGTACGATGGCGATCCACTGGAAATCGGGTTCAACCCGGGCTTCATCACGGACGCCTTGAAAGTGGTGGATGGCAGCGAGGTCATCATCGAACTCAAAGCCCCCAACAAACCCGGCGTGCTGCGCACGGGCAACGATTTCACCTACGTGCTGATGCCGGTGAATCTTCAATAACTGTTTTCGGCAGGCGGGCTTAATCCCGTCTGCCGCAGTCCATGTCTCCCAAAAACGAAAGAAGCCCAGGGATTGCAATCCCTGGGCTTCGTGGTTTGTGGGGTGAAGTTACTGATCCCGACGGAATCAGTGCTTGCCCTTGACATCGCCCTTTGCCTCGCCCTCGTTCTGGCGCTTGGCGTACTTCACGCTGCAGCCGTAGGGCTGGGTGTAGTCAGGCGAAACGGTTTCGCCGGCCTTGATCTGCTTGACGGCGCTGAGGGCGTAGTTGGTCAGGTCAGCACCGCTCTTGTCGCCCTTGGCGTTGTTGTCCAGCGCGCCGCTGTAGCGCAGCACGCCCTTGGTGTCGATGACGAACATGTGCGGCGTGGTGCGGGCGCCGAATGCGCGGCCGACCGTGCCTTCATTGTCCAGCAGCACGGGGTACTCAACGCCATATTCCTTCAGCGCAGCATCGTTCTGGTCGGCGGTGGTGTTGTGCGTGCTGTTGATGGCGATGTGGGTGGCGCCCAGTTCCTTCAACTGCTTGACCATGTCTGGAATGCGGCCGTCCTTGTGCGCGCCCTTGCACACCGGGCACTGCGGGTTGACCCATTCCAGGACGACGATCTGATCGGCGAAGTCGGTGGACTTCCACTCCTTGCCTTTGGTGTCCTTCAGGGTCCACGCCGGGGCGGCTTCGCCAACCTTCGCGCCCTTCATTTCCTTCTTGCCTTCCTTGTCGCCTGCGAGCGCCGAAGCGCCGGCCGCGCCAAGCAAGGCGAGACTCAAACCCAGAACCGAGAACATCTTCGTG
>CAMPIL010000345.1 GCA_946886375.1 uncultured Phycisphaerales bacterium | reverse complement strand
GCCCGACATCGCCGTCGTCGGCGTTCCGATGATCAATCGCGCCGCGCCGTAGCGTAACATCAGGTGCCACTGCGAGCCGTTGCCAAACGTCGGCGATGAAATCGTGATGCCGTTCTTGCCGCTGATGATTCCAAGCGTGACGATGGCGGCACACGTGACCAGCACGAAAAAGCCGAACCAATCCTGATGCCGCCGGGGCGCCTGCATCGCCATGTCAGTCAGAATACCTCGCCTTGATGCGCGGGACCAGATAATTTTCAAAAGCGGAATTCAGATCGTATTTTGGCGAATACTCCCAATCGCGCCGCGCCGCCGAGTCATCCACATCCGCCGGCCAACTGTCGACGATGGCCTGGCGCTGAGCATCCGGTTCGAAACTCGTGCTCGCCCTGGGAAAGTGCCGCTGAACCAGTTCGGCAATCTCTCCTGCGCTTGGATTGAAACTGGTCACGTTGTACACGCACTGGGTCAGTCGCTCGCGCGGAGCCGAGGACAGTTTCAGCAGCGCATCGATCGCATCAGGCATGGTCATGAACGGAATGCGCGCATCCGGCCGCACAAAGCACGAATACGATTTCCCCGCCGCCGCCGCGTGCAGCATCTCCGGGCCGTAATCGCTGGTTCCGCCCGAAGGCAGCGTTTCTGAACTGATCAAACCCGGAAAGCGCACCGCGCGGAAATCGAGAATGTTCGGCACGCGGTCCTGCGCCAGCAATCGATAGTGCTGGGCGTAATATCGCCCCAGGTGCTCGCAATACAACTTGTTGCAGCCGTACATCGTGATCGGCTCGCAGTATTCGTGCTCGCGCACCGCGCCGGCCGTGGCCTTCGCCTTCAGGTTCGGCATGCCGTATACCGCGATGGAACTGGGAAAGATGAACTTCACGCGCCGGCCGTGCGAACGCGCCTGCTCGGCGGCCAAGCGCAGGAGGTTCAGCGTGCCGTTCACGTTCACCTCGTGCGCGGTTTCGGGCGTGAACTCGCCGCGCGTGCTGAGCAGCGCGGCAAGGTGATAGATTTCCGTGATCTCGTACATCGCCAGCAGACGTTCCAGCAGCGCGTTATCGCAGATGTCGCCAACGAACGTGTCCTGGCACAGGCTCCGCTGCTCGCGCGGCAGTTCGCGGATGTCGATCGCGACGACCTGGCTTGATCCGTTGCCGCGCAATGCGGCGATGAGGCCGTGGCCGACTTCGCCGCCTGCCCCTGTGATGAGAATGGCGGCATTGCGCCGCGAACCGCGATCTGAAAGGCTTGTGGGTGCTGGAGTCATGGAGGTCGTAACGAGACGCGCTTCAGGCGCGGGCTCGCCGGTCATCACTTCGATCGGCGGCGCGGCGACTGCGGCTTTGGTTGTTTGCGAGGTGTTGCGATTCATGCGCATGGATCCTTGATGCGGCCTGCATCGCGGGCATTCTAATTCCCCCGCCGACATCATGCCTGTCGGGCTTGCCCGGGCTTTCTGTGCTACTGTTTCACGATGTCCGTGATCGGCGATTCCTTGAGCCTTTCGATCGTGTGCCCGGCCCACAATGAGCAGGACAACCTGCGGCAACTCGTGGCGGAAATCGTCGCTGCGCTCGGGCCGACGGGCGTGAAGTTCGACATTCTCATCGTGGATGACGGTTCAACTGACGACACGCCCCGGATTCTGTGCGAATTGATGCAGCAACACTCCTGCCTCCGCGCCATCCGCATGAAGAATACGCCCACCGGCCGCGGCCACGGCCAGTCCGCCGCCTTTCACGCGGGGTTTCGCGCCTGTTGCGGTGACTTGATCGCGGTGATGGACGCCGACTTGCAGAACGATCCGTCCGACATTCCCGCAATGCTGGAACTGATGCGAAAGACCGCCGCCGACATGGTTCAGGGCGATCGCTCGCACGCCCGTCGAGACACATTGGTCCGTCGCGTCAGTTCGTGGGTTGGCCGTGTTTTTCGCCGCAGTCTGCTGGGCGACACCATTCGAGACACCGGCTGCTCGCTGCGCGTTCTTCGCCGCGACGTCGCCCTTTCCATTCCGCTTCAGTTCCGCGGCATGCACCGGTTCATCCCGGTGACGGCGCGGCACCACGGCTTTGCTGTGGTTGAAATGCCCGTCAATCATCGGCCTCGAATTGCAGGAAAAGCCAAGTACGGCATCTGGAACCGCGCACTTCCTGGATTGGTTGACTGCTTCGCCGTGCGCTGGATGCGCAACCGCCGGCGGCCGGTCGACAGCGAAGACCTTGGGCGTCTGTTGGATTGACGATGTACCATTTTGAAGTCCGCAATCCCCCGCCCTGTTGACTGAATTCACGTGGCCAAAGCCCGATCCACCTTCAGCCTGATCCTCCTGCTGCTGGCGACCTCGCTGCCCATCCTATGGCTGGCGTGGCGTTTGACGGTGCAGCCGGATCGCTCACCGCGCGAGGCTGTGCCCATCAAACTTCAGATCGACGGCGGGAAGGAGCGCATCGATCTCATGCAGACCGCGGATGGCTCTTACCGCTTCCTCGTGCAGCATGGCGAGGATCTGGAATCGCTCACTCCCGATGCGCTGGCGGATCGCCTGTACCGACAGGCAAGTTCGCGCGGCTGGATCGCGCGGCTGCTCAACATCTCAAGCCCCCTGGGTATGGTGTGGGTCGGCATCGGTTTGCTGGGGCAGGTGCTGTTCACGGGCCGCATGGTGATCCAGTGGCTTGCATCAGAGAAGAATCGCCAGTCGGTCGTGCCTCCCCTGTTCTGGTGGATGAGTCTTCTGGGCGCGATGATGCTGCTGGCGTACTTCCTGTGGCGGCGAGACATCGTGGGAATCCTGGGCCAGTCGTTCGGCCTGATCATCTACGTGCGGAACATCTACTTCATCTACAACGCCCCCGCACCGGTTGATCCGTCGCCCCATCCCGCTCTCGAACAGAGCCCATCCAAGGCGGCGCGTTGAGAACACGCTCGCAAACGCCTTGAATACACGATGAGTTCACCCGCGATCGACATCCTTGGCTGCACCAGCGCGGCATTTGTGCAGCGGGCGAGCGAATTGGGTGTCCGTGCGCCGAGGTCGCTGGCGATGTACCGCAACCTGTTCCGCACAGGCGCGGCCTCGACAGAACTCGCCCACATCGATGTCGCGCCCATCGCCAACATTCAGCAAGAATTCGGCACCACAAAGTTCATCCAGCGGCATGCCGATGGTCTGGAAACTGAATCAGTCGTGCTCCCTTATCGCGGCTCGACTGGCCGGCCGCGCAACACGCTGTGCGTGTCATCGCAGATCGGCTGCGCGATGGGCTGCACATTCTGCGAAACCGCCCAAATGGGTTTGATGCGGAATCTCACCATCACCCAGATCGTCGGACAGTGGTTCGCAGCGCGATTCAGCGTGAATCCCGAAAACCCGCAGCCCATCGACAACATCGTCTTCATGGGCATGGGCGAACCGATGGACAATCTCGACAGCGTGATCGGGGCCATCACGGTTTTGTGCGATCAAAACGGCGCCGCGATTCCGCCGGCGCGGATTTCCGTTTCGACCGTTGGACGACCTGCGGGCATCCTGCAACTCGCCGCGCTGACGCGCCAGCCGGGCTTGCGCAAACTTCGCCTGGCCGTTTCAATCAACGCGCCCAACGATGAGATTCGTTCGCGCATCATGCCCATCAACAAGTCGGCTCCAATGGCTGCGCTGATGGAAGCCATGCTCCAATGGCCCACGGACGGCCGGCAGCGCGTGTTGATTGAATACGTGCTGATTCCCGGCGTGAACGACGCGCCCGAGCACGCCGATCAGTTGTGCGATTA
>CAMPIL010000344.1 GCA_946886375.1 uncultured Phycisphaerales bacterium | reverse complement strand
GCGCAAAGAGCACCGCGATCACCAGCGCCGCCCCCAGAAACAGATTCTCCTTCACCGTGTGAATGACCTGGTCCACAAGGTCGGCTCGCTGATACACCGGCTGCACGATCACGCCGGGGGGCAGCGACCGCTGGAGGTCGCGCATCGCGTCGTCCAACTTCTGCGAGACGATGTGACTGTTGTTGCCCGTGAGCATGAACGCCAGGCCGAGCACGACCTCGCCCTGCCCGCCGGCGGTGGCGGCCCCGCGCCGAATTTCATGCCCGATCTGGACCTGGGCCACGTCGCGGATGCGAATGGGAATGCGATTGGGCGCGGCGATGACGACGTTGGCGATTTCCTCAACGGACGTTGTCAGGCTGATGCCCCGCACGATCTGCAATTCGCCCGCCTGCACCAGGTTGCCGCCGCCCACGTTCATGTTGTTGGCCTGAAGGGCCAAGACCACATCGTCCATCAACAGCCCGCGCTGCATGAGCAGCGCCGGATCGACAAGCACGTGGTACTGCTTCACTTCGCCGCCCCAGGTGTTCACCTCGGCCACGCCCGGCAATGAGCGCAACTTGGGCTTGATGACCCAGTCGTGAATCGTGGTCAATTCCTGCAGCGACATGCCCTGACCTGTGACGATGTAGTGATAGATTTCACCCAGGCCCGTGGAGATCGGCCCCAGTTCCGGACGCGCAATGCCTTGGGGAAGTTCAACGGTTTGCAGGCGCTCGGAAATCAGTTGCCGCGCAAGATAAATTTCCGTGCGGTCGTCGAAGACGGCGACAACCTGGGAGAAACCGTACTTGGAGATGGAGCGCACTTCCGTCAAGCCCGGCAAACCGCCGATGGCCTGCTCAATGGGAAAAGTGATCTGCTGCTCGATTTCCTGTGGTGAAAGCGCGGGAGCCGGGGCGTTGATCTGCACCATCACCGGCGTGGTGTCGGGAAACGCGTCAATGTCCAGCCGCTGCAATGAATACACGCCGGCCGCGGTGAGCGCCAGTGTCAGCGCCAACACGACCAAGCGATGCTCCAGCGACCATGTGATGATCCGATCAAGCACGGAGTGCCGTCCTGTGTGCAGGAGTGTTCATGATTCGCTGATGAATGCGGAGGCAGACGAGATCAGTGATCGGCGCAGCAGCCCGCGCCGATGCTGCCCTTCATCAATTCCGTCTTCAGCAGGAAACTGCCCTGCGTGACGACCAGTTCATCGCCGGAAAGTCCTTCCTCAATCGCGCACCAGCCATCAACTTCGTATCCCAATCGCACCTTGCGCGGCTGGAACTCGGTGGCGCTGCGAGGCACGAACACGACGTTGCAGCAGCCTTCCCATTGGATCGCCTGGCGCGGGGCCATGAGCAGGTCGGCGCGATCGCGAATGGTGAGGATCGCCTTGCCCGCCATGTTGGCGCGCAGCATGCCTCGCGAGTTCTCGATTTCCGCCCGCACTTTCAACGTCCGGGTCTTGAGGTCGACCTGCGGGCTGATCCATGTCACCTTGCCCGCCACAGGCTGGTCTTCCAAACCCGCCAGCCGCAGCATCACGGACTGGCCCAAGGCCACCGCGCCCGCGTCGGCTTCGTACACGTCCAGCATCGCCCACATTAATCTGGTGTCGGCGATGGAAAAGAGAATGTGCTCCATGTCCACGACCTCACCGGTCACGGCGTGGCGATCCACCACGACCGCGTCAAACGGCGCTGTGATGCGCAGCAGCGATGTGGTGTCGCCGGTGCGCTTGATCTCTTCAATCGCCTCGTTGGCCAGGCCCAGATTGCGCAGCCGCTGGCCGGCGCGCGAGGCGGTGATATTGGCCTCGGCCAGTTTGGTTTCGGCTTCCAGCACTTCGCGTTGGGCCGTGTCGCCGGTCTGGGCCAGCGTTCGCTGGCGTTCGTAATTCTGCTGCCAGAGTTTTGACGCCGCGTGCGCCTGAAGCAGTTCGGCCTTGGCGCTTCCCAGTTCGGCCGAATCGATCACTGCAAGCGTGTCGCCGGCGCGCACCGGGTCGCCCAGTTGTTTCTCCACGCGCTGAATCACTCCCGAAGCGCGGGGAGTAATGTGCGCGAAGCGGTCGCCGTTGAAGAGCAATTCCGCGTTGCACTCCAGCGTCTGCGCGATGGGGCGATGCTGAACCGGCTCGGTGGTCAGCCCGGCCTTTGCTGCAACGTCGGCGCTGGCGAAGCGGATCACTTGCCGCTCGTTGGAGCACGACACCGACGGCGAGCGGCCGCTGCGCATCTGGAGTTTGGTCTGCGAAACCAGCGTCATCTGCGGGGTTGTTCCAGGCAAGCCATGGCCCTCTGAAGAGGACTCTGCCGGAGCGCGGCCCGATCCCGGATTGCAGATCGCGCACTGCGATTCCGGCAGATTGTGCTCGGCACACCAGTCGTTTTCGACCTTGAACGCGGGAATGATCGCAGGTGTGCAGCGGGTGCAGAACGCCTCGGGCACGTTGTGACCGCGGCAGAATCCCAGCGATTCGATCAGGGTCGGATCACAGAACGCGCAGAGCGACTTGGGAATGCCGTGCTTGGCGCACGGCGGCGAGTTTGAGTCGGCGGCATCCCCGTGCAGCATCGCTGCGCCGGGCGAGCCGTGATCCTGACCGTCGCGATCGTGATCGTGGGCCGCGGCCGGCGGGGCATCTGGTCCGCGTGAAAGCGACATGAGCGTCCAAGCGCCCGCGGCGCCGGCGACAACAAGCACGAGACCGATCAGAAAGTTTTTCATCGAAAAGATTCCTTCAATCAATCAAGACGGTGCGACACGCGCAGAATCAGCGCGCGTGAATCGGGGCGGACAATGCCCAACGGACTTGATTGAGATGGATCAGATCAGCAGCAGACAGCGATGCGCGTAAAGCGAGCGCATGGTCCGCGGCGGAGCATCATCTGATGCAACACTGAAGCGAGCGCCCGCCTGTGCAACAACGGCCGAATCCAGCAGCGCGTCCAGAGCGCACAGGGCAACAGTGAAGGTTGCGCTCTGCTGGGCGGGGGCCTGCGCACCGGTCACGGTCTGATCGCAACATTCGCATGCGCAGGGAGCGCCGACGGGGGCGTTGCAGTCGCCGGGACAGCACTGCATCAATGAAAGCGTCTGCGGCGCGAAAGCGTCGCAGCAGGCGTCAGAATCGCATTGCAACTCGGCGGTCGCCGCGTTCGACGATTCCTGGTCAGGCGCAGCATGCGCTGGATGATCGTCGTGCATCGCGGCCAGCAGCATGCACTGGCACCACGCGGGCGACCACAGCGTCACAAGGACGGCCAAGGCAATTCGCAATGGAGTGTGCATTCCGGCCATGGGACTGGAGAAGGATCGGTCAATCCTAGCGTACACGTCAGCCGCCGCCACTGTTGGTGCGAGATTTGGCCGCGCTGCCCCGATAACTCTGCCAGGATTTCAATGAAAAAGCCCCCGGCAAATGCCGGGGGCTCGTGACAAGACAGATCAAAGACTCAACAACGACTTACGGGCAGGCGCCCCAGCCGTTGATGACGCCCAGCAGGTCGTTCACGTTCACCAGGCCATCGTCATTCAAGTCGGCCGGGCAACTGTGGCAGGTGCCCCAGGCGTTGATGACAGCGAGCAGGTCGTTGACATTGACCTGCAAATCGCCGGTGACGTCGGCCGTGCATGCCGGGCCGCCGCAAACCACCTTGGTGACAAGCACGTCATCCAAGCCCGCCTCAACGACGCTCGCGGGGGCGAGGTCGTTGACGGAGAAGCGCACGCGAACCTGGCTGGTCGGCGAGACAAAATCGCCAACGCGGAACGACGCATTCTTCCACGC
>CAMPIL010000343.1 GCA_946886375.1 uncultured Phycisphaerales bacterium | reverse complement strand
GGCGCGGAAGACGCGCGTCATCAGGCCGCCGGTTTCACGGAGGACGTTGGGCTTTTCCACCAAAGTCACGTTGCGGCGATTGTGCTTCTTCGCATACTCAAACGCCTGGCGGCAGATCGATTCGCAACCCTGCTTGGACATGATGCGCGTCGAGAGCGCGAGATTCTGCAAACCCTTGTCGCCCATCTTCTTCATGTTGGGATTGGTGCAGAGGGCATCGTAGACGTTCTGCGGAATGGGATGAAACTCGACGCCGGAGTATGAGCCCTCGGTGTTTTCGCGGAAGACGATGAGGTCCACATCATCGCCGCGATAGTTGAGCGGGTTGCCGGGGTACGCTTTGCACGGCCGCAGATTCGTGTGCAGATTGAAGAGTTGACGCAGGCGCACGATCGGGCTGCGATAGACGAGATTCTTGCCTCGAAGCGATGGAGCAAGCTCCTCCTGCGCTTCGTCGTTCGGTTTTGAGGTGATCGCGCCGAACAAGCCGCACTTGGTTTGCTTGAGAATGTCAACGGTGCGTTGCGGCAGGGCTTCGCCTTCAGAACACCAGAACTCCCAGCCGATGTCAGCGGGGATGTACTCCGCATCGAACTTCATCGCATCCAGCACGAGGCGAGTAGCCTCCATGACATCCTTGCCAACACCATCACCGGGCATCCACGCGATTTTGTATTTGCTCATGCGGGCATTGTAACGGATGCCAACCGCTTTTTCACGACGTTCTCCGCGCCGCCTGCGACGACCAGTTCCTGCGCCACGGTGCTCAAGGCGGGGAACGGAAACTGCTTGCCATCGCAGGCGATGATGGACGTTTGATAGTCGATCTCGATGTCGGACACGAAGCGCGTGAGCGGATGCGACGCCCCGGAATTGCAGTCGCGGGGCTTCAAGGATTCAAAATATTCCACGAGTTCGGGGCATTCAAACACGACGAATCCGTTGTTGAAGGCGTTGCGCTTATAGGTTTCGCTGAATGAGTACGCGATGACGCACGGGATGCCGAAGTGCTTGAGGCACGTGGCCGCCTGTTCGCGCGAGGAGCCGGTGCCGAAGTTGCGGCCGCTGATGACGATGTCGCCTGCGCGTGCGATGCTGACGAAGTTCGGATCGTAGTTGTTGAAACTCGCCTGGGCCATTTCCTGCGGCGGCACATCATCGCGATAGGTCAATTTGCCCGAGTAGATGCCATCGGTGTTGAGGTTGTCGCGCTGGAGGAAGATCGCCCGGCCGTTCACGCGCGCGGGAAAGCCTTCCAAGATCGTCGAACCCGCCGCCGCTTGCGGCGCAGCAGCGTTGCGCTTGATCATGACTTGCCCATTCGAATTGGCGTACTTCGTCGGCGCGCAGATGTACCCCGCGATCGCGCTGGCCGCGACCACCGCAGGCGAACCGAGGTAAACCTGGCCGTTGCGGTCGCCCATGCGGCCCTCAAAGTTGCGATTCGTTGCGGAGATGCCGACTTCGCCAGCCTTGATCGTGCCGCGACCGAGACCGATGCACGTGCCACAGCCCGGCGGCAGTTCAATCGCGCCGGCTTCAATCAGCGCATTCCAGTGTCCATCCTGAATCGCGCGCTGCTGGGCTTCAGCGCTTGCCGCGGCGAGATAGAATTCAATTCCGGAGGCGACTTTCTTTCCCTTTACGATACGCGCCGCTTCGGCGATGTCTTCGTACCGCGCGTTGACGCACGACATCAGCCACGCCTTGTTGATCTTGATGCGCTTGGCTTCCATCTCCGGCAGCGAAGTCATCGTCTTCACCGTGTTCGGGCCCGACACGTGCGGAATGATCGTGGAGAGATCGATTTCCAATTCGACTGCATAAGTCGCGCCTGCATCGGCCTTGATCTGATCGCGCTGCGCCCACCAACGATCGACTTCCGCGCGAGCGTAACTGCCGAGCGAATCAGCGCGGCGAGCGCCGGGCCGGCGCGCTCCCACTTTCGCAAAGTAATCCGCACGACTGTACAGATAATCGCGCAGCACTTCATCGAATGGGAAAACGCCGATGAGCGCGCCCCACTCCGTGGTCATGTTCGCGATGGACATGCGCTGGTCCATGGAAAGATTCTTCAGTGCATCGCTTCCCGGCGCGGCGACAAACTCCACCGCCATGTTCAGCACTTCATCGTTGTTGAACAAGCCACATAGCGCGATGATGACATCTTTGCCGACCACGCCCGGCTGAAGATTGCCTTTGAGCACGCAGCGCGCAACGGGCGGGACCTGCCACCATGTGACACCGGAAGCCCAGAGCGATGCGGCGTCGGTGCGAACAACGGGCGTACCGAGACAGCACGCAGAGCCGTACAGATTGCTGTGTGAATCGCTGCCCACGACCATGCTGCCGGGCGTGACGTAGCCTTGCTCGACCATCACCTGATGCGAGATGCCCGTGCCTGCGGGATAGAAGTCGATGCCGTGTTCGCGCGCGAAGGATTCGATCTTGGCATACTTGCCAAGGTTTTCCGGCGTGACGTTTTGAATATCGTGATCGATGGCGAAGACCGGTTGGCGCGGATCGTGGATGCGGGGCTTCATCTCGGCGCCGGCGGCGCCCACGGATTGCAATCCGTGGGCTTTATGCTGCGCTTCAACGCCCTTGAAGATCTCTTTGAACTTGCTCATCACCGCAGACGTGTTGTCGTGCGTCATGATGTGCTTGGGGCGGATGGTGACGAAATCGCCGGAGCGCACAACCTGGCCTGCTTTCAGGCCGACCGCGTGCCTGGTGGCGAGTTTTTCGATGAGGGTGAGAGGCATCGTAACATTTTACCCAATGACTCGACGTTCGACTTTACCAAACTCATTCACCCAAAGCACGTGAGCGGGAAGATTGCGCAATGCCCACAATGATTTCTCTACGAGTCTTCGATATGTAACGGAACAATCCGGAATCGCGATCGCCAACTCCGCAGACTCGCTTTCGGTCCGATATTTTACAACATCGACTGCCAATCTTAGTGCGTTCACATTGGCTACACATCGCCGCTGGCTCGCGAATTAGTTTACCTTCCGCAGCGAGCAGGATGCATCGCGATCGCGCCTGCTGCCTTGTTTTCATATGCAAAGCAATCGCCAGGCAATCATCGCACATCACTTGCCTTTGGTGGTTCTGAAAAAAATCAAATAAACGTTCAGCGTATGTCATCTTTTCTTCGCTGCCATCGCCCCTAGATATTTCGCGATGTCAAAATCAACAAAATCCGCATGATGGAAAATGATGCTTTCGATCGATCGCGTCACCTTGGGCGGATCGCCTTCAAAGGAGTGAGTGGCGACGATGTGCATCACCTCCGCGGGAATCCCATGCTTGTAGCACATCGCCACGCCGCTGAACGGGTGGCGCAGCATGTCGCCAAAGTGCCCCTTGATGACCTTGCCTGAGGCATCCTTGTCAAACTCCAGCGGCTTGCCGCAGTCGGCGAGCAGACTGCCTGCGATGAGATAGTCGAGATTGATCGGAATCTGCGTGCCGAAACATTCGCGCAATACCCTGGCGATCGCGATGCACTGTTTGCAGCATGAGTTCAGGTGATCGATGAACGTCATCTGGATATCGCCGGCCAGCAGCGTGAAAGGGATGGCGCGCAGTTCATCGAACGTCCATCCCTTGCCGCCGCAGCCGGTGGTGAGCGCCTCGGTCCACACCGCTGCGACCTTGTCGCGCAGCAACGCGTCGTTGATCTGCATCAAATCGGGAAACAATTGTGCGATGTCTTTGGTGGTGTGCGTCATTGTGGTTCAAGTCAGCGTAGTTCGGCGATTGCAATCGCCGGGCGTCAAATCATCTCAG